>SZOV01000060.1 GCA_030263375.1 Deltaproteobacteria bacterium PRO3 | reverse complement strand
TCGAGCACGCCGGCCACGGCGGCTCGGTGGCGGCGCCGGTCGCGCAGCGGGTGATGGCGGAGTACTTCAAAGACCGCCTGCCGGCCCAGGAACTGAAATCGCCCCCCAAGGCAAAGGCCGCGCCGCCGCGCGCCCAGCGGGGGAGGAGGGCCGCGACGCGATGAGCTCGAAACCGAGAAAATTATTCTACCTCTTTCCCTGGCACCTGCTGGCCCTGCTGCTGTTGATTTTGGCGGCGGGGCTGCTGAATCTCTACAGCGCCTCCGCGGCGGCCTCGGGCGAGGCCTCGCATTTCTTCCGCTCGCAGCTGATTTGGGCGGGGGTGGGACTGGCGCTCCTGCTCCTGATGTTGACCTTTCACTACCGTCTGCTGATGGACGCCGCCGTGCCGATCTACCTGGTCAGCTTGGCCCTGCTGGTCTTGGTCATCCTCTTCGGCAAGGCCTCGGGCGGGCAGAAGAACTGGCTGGCGCTCGGCCCGCTGCGCGTCCAGCCCAGCGAGTTCGCGAAGCTGGCGGTCATCCTCGTCTTGGCGAAATACTTCCAGAGGCTCCCGCCCGGCGGACGGCGCACGCTGCGGGACTTTCTTCCGGCGCTCGGGCTTATCTTGCTGCCGATGGGCCTGATCTTGGTCGAGAAGGATCTGGGCTCGGCCTTGTTCTTTGCCCTGATCGGCGGGACCTTTTTGTTCATCGCGGGTCTGCCGGCGCGCTACCTCGTGGTCGCCTTGGTCTTAGTCTCGGTCGCGGGGGCCGCGGGCTACCGCTATTTTTTGAGCGACTACCAGCGGGCCCGCATCCAGACCTTCCTGCATCCTGAAAAGGACCCGCGCGGCAAGGGCTATCACCTGCTGCAGTCCAAGATCGCGGTGGGCTCGGGCCAGGTCTTGGGGAAGGGCTTCCTGAAGGGGGACTTGAACAAGTTCAAATTCCTGCCGGAGCGCCACACCGATTTCGTCTTTCCGGTCTTGGCGGAGGAGTGGGGGTTTTTGGGAGGGACCGTCGTCTTGGGGGCCTTTTTGTTCTTGCTGCTCTTGATGTTGCAGGCGGCGGGGAAGCTGCAGGACCGCTTCGGCGGCTTCCTCGTGGCGGGGGTGGCGGCGCTGCTGTTTTGGCAGGTGGCGATCAACCTGGGCGGCGTGCTGGGCCTGATGCCGCTGGCGGGGGTGACCCTGCCGTTCTTCAGCTACGGCGGCTCGGCCTTGTTGAGCACCATGCTGGGCATGGGGGCGGCCTTCAACGTATTGATGCGGCGGTATATGTTTTAAAGCCGTAGGGGCCGTTCGCGAACGGCCCCTACGCGGCATAAACCTGAATTTTGTATTTAGAGCTTGGCTTGGCGCGGTGCCAAGCCGGTGTCTCACAGAGATTTCTGGATGAACTGATCCAAGGTCGGCTTCGGCACCGAACCGACCAACTGGTCGACCACCTTGCCGCCCTTCACTAGGATCAGCGTGGGGATGCCGCGCACCCCGTACTGCGAGGGGGTGTTGGGGTTTTCGTCGACGTTCATCTTGAAAACTTTCAGTTTGCCTTGATTTTCCTCGGCGATCTGATCGACCAGGGGAGCCAAGGCCCGGCAGGGACCGCACCACTCGGCCCAAAAGTCCACCAGGGCGGGGACGTCGGAGCCCAGGACATCGCTGACAAAGTTGGCGTCGGTGGCGGTTTTGACGTATGGACTAGCCATTGTTGATTTCCTCCATTGTTCGTTCAATAAATCACTATCGCCGGGGGGAAGTCAAACGCTGTATACAAGAGTGAGTGGCTCGCGGGTTTCGGTGTCGTTGGGGATAGGGTTTTCTTGCCGCCGAAATACCGAAGGTGCGCCCGGGACCGGGAGCGAGGGGTGTTCCTCTCCGGCTTTTCCGAAACTCGCGGTTTATTATATGGCCGTGCCGTTAACGATGCTTGGTGCTTTTGAGAGTGACTAAATAAGGACGCTCAGACAATCGGAAAAGCCTCCGAGGAACACCCCTCGCTCTCGGCACCGGGCGATCTATTAGAGGGTAGAGGGAACGATGCTTAGGTTGATTCACTTGTCTTTGGTGCGGCAGCAAATTTATTCACTATGAAGAACTTCAAACTCGTATTCGGCGGCTCCCTAGTGGTCTTCGTGCTTCTGCTCGCCCTAATGGCACCGATCCTGCCGATTCCGGCGCCGGATGTTCCGGATATGGCCGGAGAGCTGCGCGGACCTTCTGCCACGCATTTGTTGGGCCAAGATGAAGAGGGTAGGGATGTCCTTTCGCGGGTCGTCTACGGGGCGCGCCTCTCCCTGCTGATCGGCTTCGTCACCGTCGCCCTCTCGATGAGTCTGGGCACCCTGATCGGTCTGATGGCCGGTTACTTCGGAGGCAAGATCGACGAGGCCTTCGTCTTCGTCTCCGATATCTTCATGGCCTTTCCCTCCATCCTGCTGATCATCGCCCTGGCGGCCTTCATGCCGCCGAGCATCTTAAACATCATCCTCGTCCTCTCCGCAGTCGGCTGGGTCTCCTATGCCCGCATTGTCCGTGGACAGGTCTTGGCCCTGCGCAAGGTCGAGTACGTCCAGGCCGCCCAAACCCTCGGTTACGGCGCGCCCCGCATCCTGGGTCGGCATATCCTGCCGAATATCCTCGGTCCGGTGATCGTGAATTCCACCTTGAGTGTCGCGGGCGTGATTATCGCGGAGACCACGCTCTCGTTTTTAGGTATCGGCGTTCCGCCGGGGACGCCTTCTTGGGGCGCGATGCTGGATGCGGGGGTGGCATATTTATTGGTCGCCCCGCACCTTTCCATCGTCCCTGGCATCGCGATCATGATCACGGTATTGGGTTTCAATTTCTTAGGAGACGGCTTGCGAGATCGCTACGATGTTCGTTAGTAAAATTTTTACAGCGGTGGCCCTTGCGGGGTAGGAGATCGGGGGTATTCCTGGAGGCTTTTCCGATTGTCTGAGCGTCCTCAGCAAGTCACTCTCATAGCAACCAAGGATATTTTCGGTACGGCCATATAATAAACCGCGAGTTTCGGAAAAGCCGGAAGGAATACCCCCGAGCTCCCGCCCCGCAAGGCGCAGGGAGCAACGTTACAAAGAAGTTCGATTAGAAGGAAAAAGCGCGTGACCACCACGGAGGCATTAAAGAAAACGATCGGTTCCCTGCTGGTAGTAGGCTTCGAAGGCCACAAGCTGAGCGACTCCGCGTTCAATTTCCTCCAGCAGTGGGACCTGGGCGGCGTCATCCTGTTCAAGCGTAACTTGGAGAGCTTCGAGCAGCTGCGCGAGCTGAACGCCGCGATTTACCGCGCCGCGAAGAAGCCGCCCATCGTCTCGGTCGACCACGAGGGCGGGCGCGTCTTCCGCCTCCCCGAGCCTTTCACGACCTTTCCGCCAATGCGCAAGGTGGGAGACTATTGCGCGAAAACCGGCGATTGCGGGCCCGCCGAAGAGGTGGGAAGGATTTTCGCCCGCGAGCTGCGCGCCGCCGGCTTCAACCTCGACTACGCCCCGGTGCTCGACGTCGACAGCAACCCGCAAAACCCCATCATCGGCGACCGCGCCTTCGCCGCCGATCCCGACCGCGTGGCCGACACCGCCCTGGCCTTCCTCGCCGGCCTGCAGTCGGAGGGCGTGATGGGTTGCGGAAAACATTTCCCGGGGCACGGCGACACCCGCGAGGACTCCCATCTTACCCTGCCCGTCGTCGAAAAAACCCGAGAGGACCTCCTGGCTTGCGAGTTTAGGCCCTTCGTTCGGGCGGTGCGCGCGGGGATCCCCATGCTGATGACGGCCCATGTCCAATACCCCGCGCTCGACCCGGACTGGCCGGCCACGCTTTCCGAAAAGATCCTTGGCGACCTCCTGCGCGGGAAGCTGGGCTTTTCGGGGTTGATCATCTCGGACGATTTTTTCATGAAGGGGATCGCCGCCCGCTGGTCCCTGGAAGAAGCCGCGGAAAGATTTTTGCGCGTGGGAGGAGACCTGGTCTTGCTCTGCCACCAGGAGGCCGTCCAACGACGCGTTGCGGCACATTTGGTCCATGTTGCCGAGCGAGAGGCGGATTTTCGTCGGTTGTTGGAGGAAAAGGCCCAAAAACTGAACAAATTTCGCGATTCCCTGAGCACCGGGCTCCAAGATTCTGGCTTGCATTTGCCCTCCTCGGGGCACCTCGCGGTTGCGTCGCGGTTTTAAGGGCCGAAATTTCCGGAATCCTTAAAATTTCAACGGCTTCGCAACATTGACGTGCGGGCCCTGCGATAATAGACTTTAGCGTAGTCGCGAACGGGCGGCGTCTGCCTGTTCGCTTGAGAGGATTGGTTTTTTTATGGGAGTCGGTTCCGTACCAGGATCAGGCGGCGGTGGTGCCCCGGTAGAAGGGAGTCCCCCTCCAGGGGGGCCCGAGGGGGGTGGCGGCCCGGAAGGTGGGAAGCCGCCTGCGGGGCCCGAGGGCGCGCCGGAAGGCGGGGCGCCCCCAGGGGAGGATTTCGGCTCCTTCGACGGCATGATCGACGAGGGTGAGTTCCTCCAGATTGCCGACCAAATGACGGGCGACGACATGCAGGCCCGTCAGCTCGTCAACCAGATTCGCTTAAATACCGTCAGCCACGAGGCCAGCGCCGGCGCCGGCGCCTCCCGAGACATGGCCGAGGCCGAATCCGGCCACCATGCCGCGCGGGAAGAGGGCCACGTTGACCGTTTCACCGCCGACCGTGAGCTGTCTGCGCGGGCCGAGACCCGCACGGCTCTGCGCGATGCCCTGGCTTCCGGCGACACGCGGGCCTTAAAAGAATTGTTTTCCCGCTTCAGCGCCAGCGATCGCGCGGCGGCACGCGCCAATCCCAATCCAAATCCCAATCCCGCCAATCCTGGGGCGGGGATGCCGGGCAAGGGGATGCTTGGGGCTCCTGTCGCGAGCGGCAGCGGCACGGGCGGGCCCACGGCGACGGGGACTCCTACCAATCCCCCGATCTTTCCGAATGCCACCGGACCTTTGGCCACCTTGACTCAGCCGCGCATGACCGCCCTGTCGGGCCGTATCGCCAACCTGCCCGACGGCGCGCAAAAGACCGAGGCCCAGCAGCTCGAGGCCCAGCTCCGCGCCGCGATCTCCGCCTCTCCGCCCAATCAAGAGGCCGCTCAGGCGGCGCTCGACGGCCTCGCCGCCCTCGGGATCGAGTTGGGCCCGGAAGAGGATACGGAAGAGGTCGGAGATCACCCTGATGTCAGCGACGGCGACGCGGCCGACGGCGATGCGAGCCATATGCCCCCACGGGCGGGTGGTGAGGGTGAAGGGCGGCGCCCCCGTGTCGCTCGCACATTCAACCCTTCCGAACATTTGGCCGAGGGGATGGTGTTGTTATCCGGGGGGAGCGGAGGTGGGGATCCCGAGGTGGACACCCACGGCGCTCGAATGGAGCGGGGACTGGGTTTAGTCCTTAGCGGAGGAGCTACCCATTACGCGACACATACTGCGCTAGCTCATGCGGTGCATGGGACCTACGCGGGAGGGGACGGTTCGGGAAGCGGGGGAGGGATGGGGAGCGGATCCAACCCAAATGATCCCACTGGATTTGGCTCCATGGTAGATCCAATGGGTAGGTTAGGAAATTATGGAATTGTTGAAACTCCGGGACCTATGGGGAATTTCGCCGTGGTGGATCGGAGTACCGGTCGCGTTTATGGAATGGATGATGCAAGGCTGCCCGCTGATGCCCGGCCGGGAGTCAGGTCTTGGATCGGTATTGGTCGTGAAGTTCGGGCGAGGGCGATGTCGGGAGCAGGTTTTGGGGGCGAGTTTTACACGAGTCAGGGTATGTGTTGAGTTTTTTTGGAAATACTTCCGACCCCGAATGGATGGCCTTGAGCGACCACGGCGGCCTGCCGCCGGGCGTGCGGGCGGCCGTGGCGCGGGACGCAGGTCTGCGCACGCGCTTCGGGGCCGAGGCGGTCTCGGGGGCGCGGGCCGGAGTGACCGGGGATTTATGGGCTGGGATGCGGTGTTAGCCTCGCGAATTATTTCGCAACTCGGGCTGTTTTCATTGCCGAAAAATGAATGGGCGACTAGTTTGGAGGATTTATGAGTTGGGAACGTGTAGGTCCCGGCACCGGCTCGGATGCCAACAGGATATTCTATCGGGAAGCAGGCGATACGGGCCGATGGTTTTCCTCAACCACCGAAATCCCTACCACCGCCCTGGGCGGCAGTGAAGCTCCTCCGGGAGTTCATTTCCGTTCCGATACCCCTCCCCCCACCGCGCCCCAAGCATTGCGCGACAGTTACGCAGCGGCCCATCCGCCCCCCGAGCCCACCGGGGGCGGGACTCGGCGCCGTCCGGTGATTTCCACGTCCTCCTTGCACGACGGCGGGCCAAACTTTCCTCCCGATCTGACGCCGGTGGTTTCCCGGCTGAGCGCCTTGGGGATCGATCCGGACGCCTATTTCGAGGCCCATCCGCCGCCTCCCTCAGGCACCAATCGCGCGGATTACATCCGTAGTTTCAACACCACCGGCCCGGGCGCCCGAGACGACGCGACGATTCGTGACGATTTCGCCTTGGGCACCGTGGACCAATACCTGACCCTTTACCGTCAAAAAAATATCCCGCCCAGCGAGGCCTTCGCGGACTTGCGCGCCCGGGGGCTGATCAGCCCCGGGACCCCCGAGCCCGTCGATACCTGGCCCACGGGAACAGGTACTTTGCGAATGGCCGACCTCTACGGCGGCGGAGCGGAAGGGCGCCAAATGGCCTTGTCCCGTATGCCCCACACCGGGAGTCCTCCCAACGCGCATAGCTCCATCCCTACCAGCGACCTTTCCGCTTCCTTGGTCGATTTGGGGGATCGAAGCCATCCCGCCCCTGGATCTCTTCGCGCCTCGCTCAACCAGCCGACGGCGGCCGGCCGGCGCGAGGCCTTGACGGCGGCGACGCGGCGTTTGGAAATCACCAATCAATGGATGGAATATGCCACGCGGCCGACCACCGGGACCCCGCCGGGCCTCGGCTACACGCGGGAACAAGCGCAAGGAGTTTTGCAAAACATGGGGATGCTGGACGCGACGGGGCGGCCGACCAGCTTCGATGTCAACACCGGTGCGCATAACCTTTTCAATATCCCCGCAACCGAGACTGTGAGCAGCACGGCGGTATTCAATCCAAGCGGAAGCATCACGCCGCGGGCCCCTGGCATCACTACTAGGGCTGCCGACGGCAGCTCGGTCTTCACCCCGATCCGGATGGGCGGGGAAATCCCTGCTCACACCGGCGTTCCTGATCCCCTGACTCAAGGGGCGATTGATTATGTCCGGGCGCATCCGCCGGCGAGTTCCGCGGCCGGGCCCGAAGGCGGCTCCGTAGGGAGTCCCACGGCCACCGGTAGCGGTTCCCCGGGATCTGTCACGGCCCCAGTTGCGGGCGCCCCGGCTTCCAGCGTAACGCCGGTCGGACCCGCTCTCACGGGAAGGGCCCTGCGTAACTTGGAGTATCGGGTGGAATTTTTTCGGACGAGCGGCAGGCCGATTCCCGCTTCGTTGGCGGCCACGGCCAGGGCCAGCGGGATCAATCTGGACGGTCTTACCTTGGCTGCTCCTACCGGCCCTGGGACGGCCGGAAGCGGCCCCGGAGTCGGAGACCCCGGTGGCGGTAGCGCAGGAGTCGGCGGCACGGGGGGCGGCGCTACAGGTGCCGGTGGGCCGGGGGCCCCAACGGGACCTTTCGCCCCGGTTCCGGCGGAGGTCCCGCCGACGCGCCCTGCCAGCGGACCCCTCGCGGGGGAGTGGGACCGCATGCGGACCTTGGGTTTCACCGATGCCCAGATTGCGGAGTACCAGCGGCAGCACCCGGGCCGCGATGATGCCGCCATTAACGGAAGTTTTTTGCGGCCGGACGGCACCGAGATCCCCGCCAGCGAGCGCCCGGCATTGGTCGCGCGCGTCTCCGGAGAGATCCGGACGGGGATGATCGACGAGACGGCCCGCGGCCTTTACGAGGCCTCGCGCGCCCAGAATATCCAACCGCCGATCACCATGGAAAACGCCCGGTTGATGGCCGAGCAACTCTACCGAGAAAGGGCCGGAACGGGTAGTGCGGATCCCACATTGGATCAAATGCTCGGCGTGCGCACTGGAGTCGCCGAGGATGTCCATTGGTACGCGGAGCCGAGCAATCCCGCTCGGTTCACGGGGGACAATCCTCCAGGCTTGCTGATTCGCACCGCGGCGCGCGAAGAAAACCTTTACTACGACGCGATTCGCAGCGCCGACTCCAACGGCTATTGGCGGGGCGCCAATGGTCAGGCCCATCTCCGAGGATTTATCTCGCGAGACGGCGGGAGAGGGCCGGCCATCTTTCGGGACCCCGCCGCCCTTCGAGCTGCAAGAACCGGTGGGACACCGCCTCTGGCCGAACGAGCGGCGGCCTATCGCGCCATGCCTGCCGACCAGCGAACGGCCGTCGAGGGTGCGGTGCGCTCCGCCAACCCCCCCGACACGCCGGATTTTTCCCGCATCACCAATCCCGCGGAACGAGGCAGGGCGGAGGTGGAATGGCAGAGGGCGGTTATAGGCAATAATTGGACAAATGCGCGGGAAGAACGGAACCGTGGCTGGGCCGTGGCGGACCACTATCGCGACCGCGGCGAGGCAGTGGAGGACCGCGACTTGAGGGATGCCGAGGCCTATGCTCAGGCCCGAATGGCTGAGGATATGCAACGCGAGCAGATAGCCGCCAACCTTAGCCAGCAATTCATGAACAACGGCTTCCAAGTCTTGCAGGAGCAACAGAGGCAGATTAATCAACTGACTTTGCAGCAACTCCAGGCCATGTTCGCCATCAATCAGCAGCTCATCGCCCAAGGCACGCCCAAGCCCTTCGACATCGTCATGGGCATGCTGCAGGGCGGACGTCGCTAGGCGCCGAGCTTTTTTGCCAATTCGCCCCGGGCGTCCAGGGCCATGAGTTCTTGGTAGCCCCCGATCAATTCGTCGTCGATGAAGATCTGCGGCACCGTGCGCCAGCCGGTGCGCTGCTTGAGCGCCTGCTTGGCGGCCTCGTCCGTCACGTCGATCTCCTCGAAGGGGATGCCCCGGCGCTTCAGGTGGGCCTTGGCGGCGTCGCAGAAGGGGCAGTAAGAGGTGGTGTAGACTTTTACCTTGGGCATTCTTTTTCTCTGGTATCCGAAGAGGCCGGTTCCATGCAAGCCTGTAGTGGTTGACACTACGAGGCATATCCTTTAGCTTAAAACCAACGTGAAGCCCCTTAGGTTCGATTGGGATCAGTGGAATGTCCAGAAAAACGAGATGAAGCATGGGGTTTCCAGCCTCGAGGCTGAAAGCTGCTTCTACGATTCCAGTCACCAAATCTTCGAGGACTTGAGGCATTCTTCCGCTCGAGAGAAGAGATATATCCTCTATGGGAAGGGCCTTGAGAACCGGGTGCTCATGATAGGTTTTACCCTACGGGCCGGCAAGGTTCGTGTCATCACGGCTAGGCCGGCCTCCCGGAAGGAGAGGGCAGTTTATGAAGGCGAAAAAGAAAGAGATTAAAGACTACGATTCCGTCGACACCACCGGCATGATTGACCGGGGGAAGAGGATGACCCTCAAGGACTTGGGATTCGAGCTGCCCGCCGAGCCGCCGACTCAGGTTGTTTCCATCCGCCTGCCGACTCCCTTGCTCAATCGAATTCGTGCGGAAGCCAGTGCCAAGGATGTTCCCTACCAGGCCTTGATCAAACTATTGTTGGATGATTCCTTGAGGCGTGTGCATAAAGCCTGAGGCCTTTGAAACTGGTGGGACAGCCGTAATCGCTTGAAGTTCTCTCCGCCCTTCGTTAGGAATCCCTATGACCTGGGCCCTCCTAGCCATCCTCGTCGCGGTCCTCGCCTTGTTGGTCTTTCTCCTCGTCAAGCATCGCGACCTGCAGAAGAGCCTCGAAAAATCTCCCGAGGCCGACATGCCCCTGCTGCTGCTCAACCAGCAGGTCGAGGCGCTGCGCGAGCAGGTGCGGGTCAACCTCGAGGGCAGCGCTCACCTGCTGCAAAGCCAGCTCGGCCAACTCAATCAGCAGCTCAATCAGCGCTTGAAAGACTCCAGCGAAGTCCTTCAAAAATCACAAGAAACCGTCAATCAACGGCTCGACAACGCGGCCCGCGTCGTGGCCGAGGTTCAGGGCAAGTTGGGCAAATTGGAAGAGGCCAACCAGCGGCTCTTCGAGGTCGGCAAGGATATCCGATCCTTGCAAGAGATCCTCAAGGCCCCCAAGCTGCGCGGCTCGCTGGGCGAGTTTTTCCTTTCGGATCTCCTGGCGCAGATCTTGCCGCGCGAGCACTACGAGCTGCAGCACGCCTTTAAGAACGGCGAGAAGGTCGACGCCGCCATCCGGCTGGGCGACAAATGGGTCCCGGTGGACGCCAAGTTCCCCCTCGAAAACTTCCAGCGCCTCTTGGCCACCGAGCAGGAGGCCGAGAAGCGCGCCCTCAAGACCCTCTTCGTAAGCGACGTCAAGAAGCACATCAATGCGATCGCGGACAAGTACATCCGGCCCGACGAGGACACCTTCGACTTCGCCTTGATGTATGTCCCGGCGGAAAATGTCTATTACGAGATCATCATCAAGTCGGATCTCAGCGAGGGCGATCACCTATTGGCCAACTACGCGATGGCTCGTCGGGTGATCCCGGTGTCGCCGAACACGCTCTATGTCTACCTGCACACCATCGTCCTCGGTTTGAAGGGTTTACGCATCGAGAAGGAGGCCAAGGAAATCTTAAACGGCCTGAACCGTCTGGGCGCGGATCTGGGGCGCATCGCCGAGGCCTTCCGCAAGGTGGGCGTGCACCTGAACAACGCTCAGGGGGCCTTCGAGGACGCGGAGGGGCGGCTGACAAAATTCGGCGACAAGATGGGGCGCTTGCATGGGCAAGGGGAGGGCGCCGCGGCCGTCGCTGGGGTTGGGGAGTCTTCCTTAGAGAATAACGAGAAGGTGCGACTGCTGCCGGGGAATTAAGGTGGCCCGTCGGCATCTCGGGATTCATCCCTTCCGGGCCCTGCGGAACTCGCGGTATTATAATTGCCGTTGCCGTCGCCTCCTCGGATCCGAAGGCTACTGCCCAGCGGAATGGGCACTAGGCTTTAAGGAAGGCTCAGACAGGTCCTCGGTCCCTCCAGGGATGATCCCGAGCTGTCAACGGGCTTCTATTATAGGGTAGAGGTTAAGAGACGAATTTCTTTCTATAAATTTTTCTTTTTCCGTCCCTCTTATTTTTGTAAGCGGTAGGTCGGAGGGAATCTGGGGGGTCCCTGGAGGGACCGAGGACTGTTTGAGCCTTCCTTAAGGCTAGGGAGCGGCGGCAAGAAGTAAGGTTATCATTTTAAGGGGGAGGGTGCTCGATGCAATGTGATGATGCGAGTTCCGCAGGGCCCGGAAGGGAGCCCCCCAGAGGCCCGGAGACCGGGCGACAAGCAGGGACGACGCATTAAGACCAACCCATCGGCCGCCGCGTTCCAGGATAAGAACGCAAAAGCGAGAAAAAGAGCAAAAGCGTATGGCACAGCAAGCCCCCACCTATCATATCTTCGCCGTCAGCGACGCCACCGGCGAGTTGGCAATGAATCTCTCCTTCGCGGCGCTGCGACAGTTCAAGATCGAGAACGTCAACATCGTCCGCAAGGCCCGAGTGACCGACCACCCCAAGATGGTCCACGTGATCGGCGAGGCGAAGAAGAAGCACGCCATCATCATCTTCACCTTCGTCGGCCAACACCTGCGCGAACAGTTCCTCGAGGAATGCTCCAAGCAGCAGGTCGTCGCGGTCGACATCATGGGCCCGGTGATGGACGTCTTCACCACCTACCTGCACTCGCACCCCAGCGACGAGCCCGGTCTCAAATACAAGCTGACCAACGAGTATTTCCGCCGCCAAGAGGCCATCGAGTTCACCGTAAAGCACGACGACGGCATGGGGCTCGACACGATCGGCCAGGCCGACATCGTGCTCATCGGCATCTCCCGCACTTCCAAGACCCCGCTCAGCGTCTACCTCGCCTTCCGCGGCCACAAGGTCGCCAATATCCCGCTGGTGCGCGAGGTTCCGATCCCGCAGGAGCTCGAGCACGTCGACAAGAGCAAGATGGTGGGCCTCACGATCAACCCCGAAAAGCTCGTCCAACTGCGCGAGACCCGGCTGATCAAGCTGGGACGGCCCCTCTCCGAGGAGTACGCCAGCTTCGACCGCATCAACGAGGAGCTCGACTACGCGCGGCGCGTCTTTGACCAACTGGGCAACATCCCGGCGATCGACGTGACGGCGAAGGCGATCGAGGAGATCGCGACCGAGGTCTTGTTGGCTTTGGGAAAGTAGGGGCGAGCGCAAGTCTCTACAGCACCGCCCGCAGCGGCTTTCCGTCCGCCGAAATCTCGACCTTATCCCCGAAATTGAGCGGCACCGAGATCTTGTTCCCGTCGATGAACAGCGCCCCCTGCCGCATCCGCGAGTAGATCGTCAATTTCTTGCCCTTCGGCAGGATCCCCTTTCGAATCTGGAAGCGCTTGCCCGGCTCGGGGAAGAGCTCGCGCACCACGTACTGCATCGCCGGTTTGGTCAGCGGCATCGGTTTGCCTCCGGCGGAACGAATGGCCGCCGTCGAGCCGGTCGGCGCCGCGATCCAGATGCCGGAGCTCTTCTGCTCCTCGGCCGTCTTGCCGATGAGCACGCGGTAGCGCGCGGTGCCCGCGGAGCTTTGGTTCGCGAACAGCACCTCGTTGAGCACCGGAGGGGCCACCGCCCTGCCGTTCACCTTCACCTGGAGACGGGGGATCCACTGCGGCCTGCGCTTGCCGGCGATCAGCTCGACCAAGACCGTCAGAAAATCCCCGATCCTTGCCCGGCACAGCGCGCCGGTGCTGTCGATGGGGGCGGAGTTCACGCCCAGTAGGACCTGGTTGCCGAGGATATGGCTGATGTCGAGAAAGGTCCCGTCGCCGCCCACCGTGACCACCAAGTCGTACTTCCCGATCTTCTTGAGCTGGCCGCGGAAGACGGTGTCGGTCTCGATGCCCAGCAATTCCAGCGTCCGTTGGACCCCCTCGAGGGTCTCCTGATGCATCGCATGGACGGCGCGCCAGAGCCGCGTTGTCGGGTGCTTCTTTTTGAGCAGGCCGATGTAGTGTGGGTCTTTTTGCTCCAGGACGTGGAGTTGGTAGAGGGGCTTGTTGTAGACGACTAGGGCTTTGTCGATTCGCATGGGTGTATTGCCTTATGCCTTGGATGGCGTTCTTGCCACCCCGGGCCGGTGGGGGAGGGAAGGGGTTCCCCTCCGGCTTTCCGAAACTCGCGGTTTATCATATGGCCTTGCCGTAAAATTACTCCCTGCTATGAGAGTGACTAAATAAGGACGCTCAGACAGTCGGAAAGCCTACGGGGAACCCCTTCCCTCCCGGACCGGCCCTTCGTAAAAGGGGAATTTTTTTTCCACCGTCCTTAAATTGAAGGGGGAAAGAATTTTTACTTCCGGCTCTCAATAAAGTCCTCGGTTTTTAATGTAAGCAAGCACTGATTTAGGCACTTGGTCGCCTACCGGCAATCCTTTTTTTATCTTTCCCCTCACCTCCGTCGCGCTGATCGCGTCGAAGGGCGAAGCCGGATCCGGGGGGCGGGGGAGGAATTCGAAATGGAGGATTTTTTTCAGCGCCTCGATTTCCTTCCAACGCGGGAGCTCGTCTTTTAAATCGGATCCGCCGACGAAGGTGAATTCGGCTTTCGGGTAGTGCTGTTTCAGGTGCCGGATCAGGTCGATTGTGTAGCCGCTCAGGGTGCCCTCGTCGTCCTTGACCCGCACCCGCGGATCTAGCCCTTCGAAGGCCAGGCGGCACATCGCCAGACGGTCCTCGAAGGGCGCCGAGGCCGGCTTGAGGGGGTTTTGCGGGGAGGGGAAGACCCATACTTCGTCGAAACGCCCGCTCTGCAGGAGATGCTCGATCACCTGGACGTGGGCCCGGTGCGGCGGGTCGAAGGAGCCTCCCAGGAGGGCGACGCGCATGGCTCAGCCCTTTTCCGACTTAGGCAGGAGGGGGATCACGTTAGGAAAGGCCGAAAACTCGCCCTTCTCGCGGGGCCGGCTGCGCGGCTTGCCCAAGAGGTCCTCCAAGAGACGCAGCGTCGCCTCGCGCGCCTCGAGGTCGGGGCCCGGAGAGAAGAGCTTCTTGCCCGCGGGGCCCATGTCCTCTTGATGGTTGCGCAGGATGCCCATCTCGACGAAACGCGCGATCGCGTTTTGAATGGGAAAACTGGAGAGACTTTCGGGGAACTCGAGGATGCCGCGCATCTTGAGTGTCTCGCCTAGCTCGAGGATCTTCTGCGAAAGCTTGCGCGCGTCCCACTTGTCGAAGGGGATCTGCTCGATGACGTAGAGGCTGAGCCAGTAGGATTCCAGCGTAGGTAGTAAGATATCGCTGAGCCAGGGCGGCGGCTGTAGGGGCTGTTCGCGCTTGTCCCCGGGCTGAGGGGGGAACGCCCCTACGGGGTCGGCAAAGAAGAATTCCTTGCTCAATAGGCTATGGACCACTTCCAGTTTTCCCGGCGCTTTTTTGTCGCAGATCTGCGCGACCGCCTCCTTGGCCCAGGCATGGATCCCCTGGTTCTTGAAGAAATCCAGGTGCCCGCGCGTCTCTTCCTTCACCGTGAAGAAGCGGCCCTCGATGTCGTGGTGCTCGCGGACCAGGCCCTCGGCGACGAATCTGGCCAAGACCTCCTCCATCGCCTCTTCGGGTTTCTCGCGCAGTGCCTCGCTGAGGCGCGCGCCGCTTTGCCGGGCGAGGTCCAGCAGCTCGCGCGCCTTGTCGGCGACCTGCTGCGGGGTGATCGATTTGCCGTGCGGGGCGAGCAGGGCGGTCGCGACCGGCGCCGAGGCCATCACGGTGCTCACCTCGTTGATCGCCACGCAGATGCGCTCGGCCAGCTCGGCGACCGTCTGCTTGAGACGGGCCGGGTCGACGGGCGCCTCGCCCTCGTGGTTTAAGGCCGCGCGCAGCGAGATCGGCTCGGCGAACTGCATGTAGACCTTGCCGTAGCGGCGGCGCAGGAACTTCGGCAGCCGGAAGAGGTCGCTGAACTTTTCTTTCGACTTCTTCGCGCCCTTGCTCTCCTTCAGGTAGGCCCGCTCCTCTAACACCCGCTCGTAGCCCAAGCCCACCGGCACGAAATAGACGTCGCTCACGCCGCCGTCAGCGAAGCTCTCGACCATCATGTTGAGCAGGCCGGTCTTCGGGGGGAAGAGCTTGCCCGAGCGCGAGCGCGTCCCCTCGATGAAGAATTCTTGGAAATATCCCTCGCGCATCAGCTCTTTGACGTAGCTTTTCAGCGCCAGCGGGTAGAGCGCGTCGCCCGGCAGGCTGCGGCGGATGAAATAGCCGCCGGACTTGCGGAAGATCGGGCCCAACGGCCAGAAGTTGAGGTTGATGCCCGCGCAGACGTGCGGGAGGCTCAAGTCGTTCTGGTAGAAGATGTAGCTGAGCAGCAGGTAGTCGACGTGGCTTTTGTGGCAGGGGATCAGGACCAGCGGCGAGTCCTTCGCCACCTTCTTGACCTTGGCCAGCCCAGCCTGGTCGACCTCGAGGCCGTCGTAGAGGCTGTTGAAGAGCCAGCTCAGGAAGAAATCCCACAGCTCGATCACGGTGAAGTTGATGTCGCTCGCGATCTCGCGCAGGTAGCCCAGGGCCTTTTTTTCGGCTTTCTCGAAAGAGATGTTTTCTTGCGTCGCGATGTGCTCGAGGCGGTCGCGGAAGCGGGGGGCCTCGAGAATCTTCGCCAAAAAGCTGCGCCGGCTCTGCAGCTTGGGGCCGGTGACCTGGCGGGTCTCCATCTCGAAGGCGCGCTGTACCTGCACCGAAAGCCCTTCGGCCGTCGCCTCGTTGTTCTCGCCCCCGTAGAGGGCGGCCAGGCGCCGCAGATCGAGGGGTTCGCCGATCTTGGCGACCGCGCGCTTCTTGTAGTTGCGCAGGAAGAGGAACATCTTGCGGAAGTAGCCCGGGTTCTCCCGGTTGCCGAGCAGGATGTCCGTCAGCGATTTCTTCGCTTTTCCCGGATGCTTGTCGTAGATGAAGTGCAGCGGGATCAGCTGGATGGGTTGCTCGAAGCCGTTCTGCACCGTCAGCAACTCGCGGAAGATCGCGCGCTGCGCCTCGTGCTCGGCCTCGATCCAACGCGTGCCCTTCGGCAGGTTGAGGCAGTAGAGGATGGGGCGCTTCTCGGCCAGGGCCTTGGCCGGGTCGAAGAGGCTGTCGTTGTAGGGCCACTCCTTCGTGACGAAAAACCGGTCGATCTTTTGGAAGAGGATGGGGCGGATTTGGTGGCTCGGCATCCAGTGGCCCATCCGGACCATGTTGTTGTGGGCGACCAAGGGCAGCTGGCGGCTTAAGAAGAGGTGGTTGAAGAAGTTGTACTCGACTTGGCCCCAATTGCGCATCAGGAAGACCAGGGGGCCTCGCTGTCCGGCCTGCGTCAGGTTTTGCAGGTCCTCGTCGTTGAAGCGGATGGTGTCGAAGCCGCGGCTGAAGAAGAGGCGGTGGAAGGCGTTGAACTTGGCGAGCATCCGCGTGGTGTCGAGGTTGCGCGCGGGGTCGATGCGCCTTTCGAACCAGGGTGCCCATTTTTTGCGCGCCCACAGGTAGGGGCGACGCAAGAGCCCCAGCCACCAGAGGGCAAAACGGAACAATCTGGAAGAATATTCCCGCATTTTCATCAATTTACCCAAAGATCCTCGGAAATTAAAGCGTTAAGAAATTTAACGCGGAGGGCAACACCTGGGTGTAGGCCGGGCGATAATTACCAAAGACCATTGAACAAAAGGGCTTGGTGGCGCGTCTCTTGGTTTATGGCACTCCGCGGCATAGTTTAGGGGGAGATTTACCCTCATGCGGGGCAAGAAAAGGCCGCGCAAATCTTGGTTGCCCCGGTCTAAGTCTTTGGTTTAGAATTTGATTTCACTCACTCCTAGAGGAGGCATTCAAATGCAATTACGAAGATTTCTGACGGGCCTGACGGCGGCGGCCGTGGTGGCGTTGGCGGGTGTTTCCGCTCAGGCGACCACCCGTATTATGGCGCCGGGTTTTGATTATGTCATCGGCGGGGCCGGGGTCAACGCCCTGATCTGCTCGGGTAAGGTGCTGAGCCAATCTCCCACCAGCGTGACCTTTCCAAACAGCACCCGCACCTTGCCCGCAATCGAATATACGATCGAATGCAGCAAGATACTGAAGGGTAACAAAGACTATCCCGCCGGCGAAACGCCTAGGACTGTTAAAATCAAGATGTACGCTGGAATTATGAAGGATAACCCTCACCCCGTCGTCGGGGAAGAGGGCCTGCATATCTTCTACGGCAATTCCGTCGTTGGGCTAACCAGCTATGCCTTCGGCAAACAGGGGGTTTTCATCTATAAGGACGTCGACGGGCGAAAGGTTGCGGTTTCCCCCGCGGGCAAGGGCCTCTTCTTCAAAAATAAGGACATTCAAGCGAAATTTATGAAGGCGAATCCTAACAACTCCAAGTTTCTCCGCAAGGGGCCCATTGTTGAAGAGGGATTCGACACGCCGGAGCTGGCTTCCGAGGAAGACCTGACCCCTGAGGCCCTGGAATCGGCCGTAAGAACCGTCTTGTCGGTGGAGGGACGCTAATATGAGGAGAAAATTTCAAAAACTTTTCCATGGACTCATAGCCTTCGCCGGATTGAGTTTGACGGCGGCGGCGGCCCATGCGGGCGGCGCCTTTTCCACGACCCCAGCCGGGCAGCCGGTGTTGTGGCAAGGCCCGGTTATCTGGCGGGCCGAGAGCGGTCCCATTAAGGGGAACACGGCGGCGGACGGCGGCGATACCGGCGGCGGTGGGGGCGGCGGTTGTGCCCTCACCAAAAACATCGAGGTCAACAACACCGACGCCGTCCAGATCGTCCGAGACGCCTTCGCGGCCTGGGACAACGTGCCCAATGCCAGCATCGACATCCAGGAAGGGCCTTCTCTCGGCGTTGACGTCAACTTCGACAACGTCGAAAACTTCTGGGTCGGAAGCTTCTTCGGTGGGTCGACGCCTTCCAACGTCACGGCGGCAGGCTGCTACGATTCCGATCCGAATACCGAATGCCTGAACTCGATCATCTTCGACAGCTCCAATGTCCCCGAGCGCAGCATTGTCGACGCCATCCAGGGCCAGTGCGCCCGTTTCAGCATCCTGGCCTTCGCGGCCATCCTGCCGCAGCAGGCCAATGACGCCCAAGGGACCATCACCTCGCCCATTCTCAAGAGCTCTCAGATGGTCGTCTCGGGTGCCTGTCTGCAGCCGGTGATCGCCCCGGATTCCAACTGCGACAATCCAGCGACCTCGGATAACGAGGGTGCCTGTCCTGCCGGTGGAATCACCCTGGATGAGCTGAAAGGGACCGTCGTCCATGAGGTCGGACATTACCTGGGGTTGGACCACACCCTGACTAACAAACAAAATTATATCGACTGTCAGACTGGAGGAGCCGGTTGCGAGCCGGAGAATATCCCCACCATGATCGGTCTTTTCGTGCCCGGTGCCAATCTCAACACCTTGCACTACGACGATAAGGTGACCTTCTCCAGGTATTATCCGTCCGCCAATTTCTCCTCGGTCACTTGTGCCGTCCAAGGATCCGCTCTCAACAGCAGCGGAGCCGACGACGCGCGTTGCATGGAGGTGGTGGCCAGCAAGAACGGCGATCCCGCTCTGACGGCCTCTTTTGTCGCCGGATCCGAGGCCTCTCGGTTTACCCAAGGTCTTCCCGATGTAAGTGGGAATAACGGCAAAAACCAGGGCAATTGCAACGCGGGTAGCCCCGCCGCTTGCGGCGCATACAGCATCCGCGGTCTGGAGCCTGGAAACTACACCATGTACTTGCAAAACTTCTCGGATAACGGCGCGGGATCCGGCCTGTCCAGCTTCGTGCTGGAGCCATGCGATCCTCCTCTTACCAGCGCCAGCTTTGGCGACACCAAGGGGACGCCACGTGAGGTCAACGTGGTGTGCAATGCCGGTGCGACGACCAACCAAAATCTGAACGCCAATTGATTCAGGTTTCGGCGGTATTCCATCGTTAGATTAGGAAGGGGTCTTCTGGACAAGAAGACCCCTTTCGTTTTATAAATAACCCGAGGCATCGGCCATGAAGATCAAAATCGTCTTAGAACCAAGCGATGAGGGTGGCTATACGGTTTACGCCCCCTCTCTGCCGGGTTGTATTAGCGAAGGTGACACAAAGGAAGAAGCTTTAAAAAATATCCAAGAAGCTATCTCCCTTTTCTTGGAACCCGTTGAGGATGATTTGATCCTCCCCCCAAATTCCGAACAACTTGAAATCGCGATATGACTAAAGTTCCTAGTCTAGGTTACGAACAGGTCATCGCGGCTTTACGTAGGGATTCTTGGGTCGTAGTGAGGCAAAAAGGCAGCCATATCCGTTTGGTGAAACACCTCCCCGCGGAGACCCTTAAATTAACCGTCCCCGCCCATCGCCCCATTAAAAGATCGACCTTGTCCCATATCCTGAAACAGGCCCGTTTGTCCGTGGAAGCGTTTATAAAATTACTTTAATTATTGGCGAATTACGCCGCAACCTTGTAAGAGGGGTGGCGATACAGACCCGACTTCTAATAGAATCAGCGCTTCCAACGATAAAGGTTTTCTATGCGATTTTCGCCTCGCGCCGCAGCCCTGCTCGCAGCCTTTCTCTTCCCCGCCCTTGCCTGGGCCGGCGGGGCCATCAAGACCGACATCAACGGCCTGCCCCTGCGCTGGGAAGGCACCGTCGTCTACAATCCCGACAAGGGCGGTCTGAAGAACGACAACCCGACCTATAACCATGCTAATACCGTTCAGATCATGAACGACGCGTTTTCCAGCTGGATTACGCTGCTTCCCGAGGTCGGCGGCGGTCTAACCTTCAGCGAGGGCGCCGGCATCCCTGAGAGCGGCAGCGACGTCAATGCCTCCAACTTCGGTCAATTCCTCGGGGTGGGCACCGAGGCCTGCTACGACGACAGCCCCGACACCGTCTGTACTTCGCCCATCCTCTTCGACGCCGACGGCGAGATCATCGACAGCCTCTTCGGCTCCTGCTCGAAGTTCTCCATCCTCGGCTTCGCCGGCTTCGACGACATCGAGGACGGCAGCGGCGACCCCGACAAGGCCGTCGTCCGCCGCGGCGCGGTGGCCGAAGGCCCGTGGATGCTGAAGCGAAAGGGCGTGTACTACCTGATGTACTCCGGAAGCGGCGCGGACGGCCCGGACTATGCCATCGGCTACGCTACCTCCAAATCCCCGCTGGGCCCGTTCACGAAGCACGCCGGCAACCCCATCGCCAAGCGCGGCAATGGCGTCTTCGGTCCCGGCCACCACTGCGTGATCACCGGCCCGGATGGCAAGCTCTATTTTGGGGTGGGCTGCGCCACTAACTGCGGCGTCGTCGGGGCGGACAATTTTGCTTACGAATGGCTGCCGAATCTCAATCCAAGAGGGCTG
>SZOV01000059.1 GCA_030263375.1 Deltaproteobacteria bacterium PRO3 | reverse complement strand
GATCTCGATCAGGCGTTGCAGCATCTCGGTGCCCAGACCGCGGCGCTGGTAGGCGTCGGAGAGCAAAAGGGCGAACTCGCTGCCTTCCGCGCCGCGCATGCGGATCAGGTGCCCGATGCCCACGATCGAGGCCTGGCCCGCGGCGTCGCGCGCCTCGGCCACTAGGACCATCTGCCGCGCGTAGTCGATGAAGCAGAGCTGGGCCAGGCGGTCGTGGCGGGTGCGCTCCTGCAGGTTGGGCGTGCTGAAGTAGCGGGAGAAGACGCTCTCGGGCGAAAGGCCCCTCTCGAAGGCGGCGATCCGGGGCTCGTCCTCCGGACGGATGGGACGCAGGCGGACCAGGGTTCCGTCCCTGGTCTGGAACTCCCAGCGGTACTGAAGCGGGTAGGGTCGAATCGCCGCCCGCGGCAGCTGCGAGGGACTTTGTTGCAGTTCGTGCAGCAGCACCCGGGCGTCGAGGGCCAACATCCCGGTCTCCGAGACGAGAAGTGGGTTGATGTCGAGCTCGCGAATCCAGGGCTGCTCGACGATGAGGCGGCTGAAATCGACCAAGAGCCCTTCCAAGGCTTTCAGGTCGACGGGCGGTCTCCCCCGGACCCCTAGCAGGGCCCGGTAGATGCGGGTCTGCGACATCAGCGTTCGGGCCAGCGTCGTGGTCAGCGGCGGCAGCGCCAGAGCCCGATCGCGATAGACCTCCACGAGGGTTCCGCCGGAACCGAACAGCATGACCGGGCCGAACTGGGGGTCGCAGTTCGAGCCCAGGATGAGCTCGTAGCCCCGCGTCTCCACCATCGGCTGGACGGTGACGCCCTCGAAGGCCTTCGGGCCCACGCGATCGGCGACGTTGGCGGCGATCTTGCGAAAGGCCTCGCGCACCGCGACCGCGTCGAGCAGGTTCAGCTGGACCCCGCCGACGTCGCTCTTGTGCGTGACGCTGCGGGAAAAGATCTTCAGCACCACCGGAAAACCCAGCGACTCGGCGATGGCGACGGCCTCCTCCTCGTCTCGGGCGATGCGCGTCGGAACGGTGGGGATGCGATAGGCCGAGAGCAGGGCCTTGGACTCGGCCTCGTCCAGCAGGGTCCGGCCCTCCGCGCGGGCCCGCTCCAGCAGGGCGCGGGCGGCCTCGCGGTCCGGGGCGCCGGCGCCGTCCCCCGGGGGGAGGCTGGGCGTCTCATACAGATTCTTCAGGTGGGCGCTGTACTGCCACATATAATGAAAGACCTGGGCCGCCGTGTCCGGGTAGGGGAAGGTCGGGATCCCGCCCTCGTTAAAGACGTCGATGCCGGCTTCAACCTCCTCGCCCCCCATCCAGCTCGCCAGCAGGGGCTTTCCTTGGCGGTCGCCGATATCGGCGAGGGCCTCGGCCGTTCGGGTCGGCTCGCTCATCTGCTGCGGCGTGAGGACCGCCAGGACGCCGTCCACGCCGGGGTCTTGCAACACCGCGGCGACGCCGCGGAGATAGCGCTCGGGATCCGCGTCACCCAGCAGGTCCACGGGATTGCCGCGGCTCCAGTGCGGGGGCAGGAAGTCGTTCAGCTTCTTCATGGTTTCCGGAGCCAGGTCGGCCAGCTCGCCGCCGACCGAGGCCAGGGCGTCGGTCGCCAGCACGCCGGGGCCGCCCGCGTTGGTCACGATGGCGAGGCGCGGACCGGCGGGGCGCGGCTGCTTCGCGAGGGTCTCCGCCATCAGGAAGAGCTCGGCGATGCGCCGCACGCGCAGGACGCCGACGCGCCGGAAGGCGGCGTCCAAGACCTCGTCGCTGCCGGTGAGGGCGCCGGTATGCGAGGCGGCCGCGTGGGCCGCGGCGGGGCTGGCGCCGGCCTTCAGGACGATGATCGGCTTTTTCAGCGCCGCCTCGCGCGCCGCCGAGAGGAAGGCGGAGGCGTCGCCGATCGATTCCATGTAGATCAGCAGGCTCTGCGTCTCGGGGTCGTCGCTGAAGTAGTCGATGAAGTCGCCCCAGCCCAAGTCCAGCATCGAGCCGATGGAGACGAAGCCGCTGAAGCCCACCCTTTCTTTCAAACTCCAATCCAGGATGGAGGTGCAGAGCGCGCCGCTCTGGCTGATGAGCGCCACCTTGCCGGGGAGGGCTAAGCGCGAGGCGAAGGTGGCGTTGAGGCCGGTGGAAGGGCGCATCAGGCCCAAGCAGTTGGGGCCGACCAGGCGCAGGCCGCCGCGCCGGGCCTCTGCCAGCACGCGCCTCTCCAGCTCGGCGCCCGCGGGGCCGGTCTCGCGGAAGCCTGCCGAGAGGATAATCGCCCCCCGCACCTGGGCGGCGCCGCACTCGGCGATCAGGCCGGGGACGGTGGCAGCCGGCGTGGCGATCAGGGCCAGATCGACGGGACCGGGGAGGGAGGCCAGAGAAGGGTAGGCCCTTTGCCCCAGGATCTCCGAGCGTTTCGGATTGACGGGATAGACCTGCCCCGCGAAGCTACGGGCCAGGTTCTCCAGGAGGGCGCGACCGACGCTTCCCTCGCGCTCGGTGGCGCCGATCACGGCGATGGCGGCCGGCGAGAAGATCGGGTCGAGCGGACTGGGCGGACGGCCCCAGAGGTTGTGAATCGGTTCCGGTTGTCGGCGATCTTGGGCCATTTGCGGCGATTATAGGTCAGGGCCCCTCCGCTGCCCATCGTAATGATCGCCGGTTGACAGCCCCGCGGGCCGAGTTTAGGACCCGCCCATGCTTATCGAAAAGATGGCCCTCGGGCCCTTCCAATGCAACTGCAGCATCCTGGCCTGCGAGACCACGAAAGAGGCGATCGTCGTCGACCCCGGCGCCGAGGCGGAGCGCATCCTTCAAGGCTTAAGGGAGCAGGGCTGGAAGCCGAAGTACCTTGTCCATACCCACGCGCACTTGGACCACGTCGGCGCGACGGAGGGCCTGCATCGGGCCACCCATGCCGAGGTCTGTCTGCACCGCGAGGACGCCTTCCTCTACGACAACGTCGCCATGCAGGCCGCGCTCTTCCGTCTGCCCAGCTTTACGGTCCCCGCCGTCACGCAGTGGATCGAGGACCGTGACGTCCTCAGCTTCGGGAACTACAAGATGGAGGTCCTGCACACGCCCGGCCACACGCCGGGCAGCCTCAGCTTCTACGTGCCCACCGAGGCGGGCCCGCAGGTCTTCACTGGGGACACGCTCTTCATGGGCAGCATCGGCCGCACCGACCTCTGGGGCGGCGACATGCCGACGCTCCTGCGCTCGATCAAAGACAAGCTGATGGGGATGGGGGATGACGCCGTCGTGCACCCGGGACACGGGCCCGAGACGACCATCGGCGCGGAGAAACGGCACAATCCCTTCCTGCGCCGGTCCTTTTAAAAGCAGTCTCCGAAGCGATTATTTCAGGAAAGACTCGAAGGCGTGGATGATCCGGCGCGAGAGGCGCAAGGTGAATTCTTGGTGGGCCTTGGTCTCTTCGAGCAACTTGGCGCCGTATTCCTTGTGGGGCAGCTCGCCGCCGTATTCTTTGACCCAGGAGGCGACCAGCTCTTCGGTGACCTCGGGGTGGAAGTTGAAGAGGTAGCAGTTGCCGTTGACGCCGGTCGACTGGTAGCGGCAGTTGGGGCTGGTGACGTACCAGTAGCCCTGCGGCGGGAAGCCGTTGAAGGTGTCGTACCAGCAGAAGACGGGGATTTTTTTCTCTTCGATCTCCCCGTAGATCACGCTGTTGCGGGAGTAGTCGGGGTAGATCTCGGCGGTGATCCAGCCGATCTCGGTCTGCGGCGCCCGGGCCACCCAGCCGCCCTGGGCCTGGCAAAGCAGGTTGCCGCCCTGGCCGACGCCCAGCACCGGGAGGTGCGCCTCGAGGCAGGCGCGCAGGAAGGACAGCTCTTTATTGAGCCATTCGACCTGTTCGGCCCGGTCGACCTTCAGCTTGAGCGGGCCGCCCAGGGCGATGACGCCGGAATAGTGCTTGGCCTGGTCGGGGGCGGGGAGGTTTTTGGCGCCCTCAAAAACCTTGCGGTATTCGTAAGGGATTTCGCGGCGCTTCAGTTCGGCCTCGAAGCTGCCGGCGGTAAAGAGCGGGGCGTTTTGCAGTATGAGGACCTTCCCCATGTCGTGACTCCTGAAAGGGTTCAAAAGCGGGGGGATCCTAAACACCGGCCCCGCTGCTAGGCAATCCCTTTTTTTCCCGGAGATCGGCCGTTGGAACCCCGGGAAGTCCTTTGACTCCGGCCCTAACTCAAAGTATAGAAAGGCGAATTTCAGGGGTTTTCATTTTAGGCCTCGCGTTGGGGCTGGCGCGTAGCTTTCTTTCATCAGCCGTTGCTTAATTCAAAGGAGAAAAATCTATGAGTCTTTGGAAAAAGTCTTTAACCTTTTTGGCGGTCGGCGCCTTGCTGGCGGGCTCGGCGTCCTTCCACGACGCCCTGGCCGCGAAGAAAAAGTCCGGGGCCGCGAAGGCCGCGCCCGCCACGGGCGACAACGCCAAGATCTCTTCCGATCCCGACGCGCCCACGGTCAAGGAAGCTCGCTTGCTGAAGTGGGAGGCGGTGGACCCGCCCGATCGCGGCAAGAGCCCCGAGTTTTTCATCCGCGGCGTCTACGTCGCGATGGAATCGATGGAAAACGAAGGCAAGTCCAAGGACTTCTACCGCCTGACCATCCTCCCGGTCGAAGTGGTCGAAAATCCCTATCGCAACGTGGTCTACGATCACTTCGTCAACGGGCTCAAGCTCCCGGTCTTTCTCCCCAAGGACCTCAAGAAGCAATTCAAGAAGGGCGGCGTGGTCGAGGTCAAGCTCTTCTACACCACCAAGGAAGAGCAGGCGATCGGGCACGCGAAGATGATCGCCTTCACCTACAACGAGCAGATCATTCCCTATCCCGCGGGCCCGGCCTCCTACGTGAAGATCGGCGGCCTGGATCCCGAACAATACCTCAACGCCTTGAAGGGCATGGAGCTGTTCGGCGACAATCCCAAGGATAACGAGCTGAAGGTGGGCTTGGATGCCCTGGCCAGCAGCTCGCCGAACGCCGAGGTGAAGTCGAAGGCCACCGCCTTGCTCGCCGCCATGTATGGCGCCCAGCCCTCGGGCCAGGCCCTCCTGCCCGCGCCCAGCGCGGCCACGGCCGAGGCCCCGACGAAGGGCAAGAAGAAGAAATAATTTTGCCGTTCGGCAAATAAAAACCCCGTTCCAAATCGGAACGGGGTTTTTTTTCGAGAATTAATCTTCGGTTTAAGGCGCCGGGGGCGAGGGGGCCTGCGGCATGCCTTGGAATTCCTCGGTGAACTGGCTGACCCGCCACTTACCGCCCTCCTGGCGGACCTTCACGAAGACCTTGCGGCCGCCGATGTCCTGGGCGTTGGAGTGCACTTCGAAGATGTAGCTGGCCTCGTCGGCCGCGCCGGCGGGCGGGGTGCTGGCCAGCCGCACGTCGACCTGGGGCTTGTCGGAGGCGGGATCGGGGGCTACGCCCTGGAGCAGGGACAGCTGCTGCTTCAGCTTGTCGGCGGCCAGTCCGCTGCTCATCTCGGAGGCGGCCTTCGTGTCCATCTTGACGTAGTAGGCCTCCATGAACTGCTTGGCCACCTGCTCGGACTCGTTTTTGGGCCCGCAGGCGCTGACCGTGAAGGGAATCACTAGGCTCATCAGAAAGGCGCGTCGGGAATTGGCCGACATGTTTTCCTCCTCGTTTGGATTGTCCGGACGGCTGCAATCATCCATGCGAAAGCCATGCCTCCCCGTAAATGACGACCGTCATCAGTAAGAAGATCTCGATAATAATCGGAGTCATCGCCTTAATCCAGGCAAAAGGCGTGAAGCCCCCGTCGACCTCCCGGCGGATGAAGGCGTAGGCCACCACCGACTGGGCCGAGCCGATGTGGGTCCAGCAACCGCCCGCCGCGTAGCCCGCGATCTGGGCCATGGCGAAGAGGTACAGGGTGCCCAACTCGAGCCCGTGCAGGGCCCGGCTGGCGAAATCGGCGACGATGTTGTTGTCGAGGATGGCCGAGAGGAAGGCCGCCCCGGTGAATTGAAGATAAGCGAGGGTCGGCACGCCCAGCGAGTTGATTCCGGCATGCAGCAGCTCGGAGAGCTGGGCGAAGAAGCCCGTCTTTTGCAGCAGGGTGATCGAGAAGAAGAGCGGCAGCAAAAAGAGGTACTCCATGTACTCGTGCTTGGCGTCGTGCAGGGCCAGGCGCCGCATGCGGGTGAGGCGGTAGATCCCTGCGAAGGCGACCGCGAAGCCGGCGAAGGAGGCGTAAAAGAGGGGGAAGTCGTGGTCGATGGCGTGCCAGACTAAAAAGGCGACGAAGGGAATGAAGGCCAAGGCCCCGATCCACTGGGCCTTGACGCGCTGTTGACGCATCGAACGCAAGACTCCCTGGATGTGGCGGGCGCAGGCGTCCTTCCTGTCGTGATGCCCGGCGACCTCGTGCTGGTAATGCAGGTCCAAGTCCTCGGCGAGATTTTCAGCGACGTAGAGCCCCAGCAGCTTGCGCCGCGCCTCCACCGGGACGCCTTCCCGGATCAAGGCCGCGCCCAAGGGCTCGCCCTCGTGGAGACGGCGGTCGACGGCGGGGTGCTTGTCGCCGAGGACGTCCTTGTGGAAGTCGACGAACTCGGCCGCGATCAGGACTTGGCCGTGCCGCAGGGCCTGCAGGAAGCGCACGTCGGCGGTGTGCAGGTCGAGGATGTCGAGCTTTTGCGTGTCGACCACCTTGCCCTTCAGGCGCCTGCGCACGTTGAAGTAGACGATCAGGTAGCTGCCGACGGCGACCGGCAGGCAGTAGCGAAGGAAGAAGGCGTTGTCCAAGTGCGGGTGGAGGTTGGCCTTCATGATCAGGTTGGGCGGCTCGCCGTAGGCCAGCCACATCCCGCAGACGGTGGTCACGATGGTAGAAACCATCACCGCGTAGAGCACGGCGTCGTCCTTCACCTTCGCCAAAAACAGGATGAGCACCATGACGCGGATCATCAGGCCGATCATCGAGACGCCGTCGAGGATCCCCGAGGCGAAGGCCACGATGGCGGTGAGGATGGCGATGGTCGGAGCGACCTTGCCGCGGTTTTTCTGCAGGACCGAGAAGCTGATCGTCTCGAGCAACCGGGTCTGCGCGATGGCCGCGACGAAGAGGGTCAGGCCCAGGATGAAGAGCATGGTGTCGGCGTGGATCAGCTCGTTCAAGCCGTGGAGGCTGAGCAGCCAGTGTTTGAGGAAGGCCGAAAGGGCGGAGAGGCCTTCGGTCTCAAGGCCCCGGCGCAGGTGCGAGGTCGGCCACCAGAGGTTCCAGAAGGTGGCGAAGATGACCAGCCCTGCGCCGTAGGTGATGGCGTTCTTGTCGATCCGGTAGCGGATCGAGCCGAAGACGAAGAGGCTGATCACGGTAAGAAAGACCTCGGCGGCGACCAAGTCGGGCGGCAGGGCCACCTGGCGGCCCAAAAAGTAGACTCCGATCGCGAGGATCAGGCATCCGAGCAGGAATTTTTTTGAGGAGATCTCGACGAGGTTGTTGGCGCTGTCCTTGGCGTTTTCCATGATAAAAAATCACAAGACCCGGCGGTAATCTTCGATCTCTTTTTCCCACACCTTGACCCCGCAGAAGCGCTCGCCTTCGGGGCAGATCGGCTTCACGCCCGCGTGCTTGCGGATGTAACAGGGGGCCAGGATGTGGCGTACCAAGGAGGGATGCACGTTTTTCACGGCCTTCAGCTCGTCCATCGTCGCGTAGAAGATCTCCTCCTGCGCCGTGTAGCACGCACGGGTGTGCCACTTGTGGTGCAGGTTGAGCAGGTCCCCCGATTCTTCGAAGCGGATCGGGAAGGCGTTGGGGAGCAGGTAGAGCGCGAATTCTTTCTTCAGTCCCATGTCGAGCAGGCGGTTGATCGCCGCGAAGCTCGCCTCCATCGAGGCGCGGTAGAGCTCGAGGGCGGCCTCGTTTTCGCGGATCAGCAGGGGGACGATGTAGTCGGGGCGCCCGGTGTAGTGCGCCTCGAGCAGGGGACGCGAGGCCGGCGTCATGCGGTGGCGTTGGTCCTGCGAGTCGGCCGTGTGGCTGATCTTCTTGCGGAAGGTGTAGTGCACGTGAAACAGCGTCCGCGAGAGCTTGGAGAGGGTGTTGACGTTGAGCGTGTCGGCTAGAAAGCGGTTTTGCGCGGGATTCAGGACCGCCTCGATGGCCTGCTCGTCGGAGAGCTGGGCCCGCGTCACGCCCAAGACCGAGCGCACCGACTGCGCCAGGGTCTGGGGGGCGTGGGCCTTGTAGTCGATCAGCGCGGCGTAGTGCCCCTCGAGCGAGGCGTCGAATTCGCGCAGGTAATTTTCGTGTACCGGAGTCTTGTCATGGAAGGCCTGCATCCAGCGGAATTCCGGCGTCTGCTCCGGCGGCAGCGGGTCGGAGAGCTCGCGGGCGAATTCGGGGTCGAGCTCGAGGACGGCCGCAACCATCTGCGCGACGACTTGGTGTTGCTCCCAGGGCGTGTCGTAGCAGTCCATCAGGCGGTGGTAGCGCATCAGCGTTAGGGCGGACACGGTGTGGTAGAGGTAGGCGTGGGTCGCGACCGGCAGGACGTAGCGCGCGACCTCGTAGGCCTTTTTCTTCAGGACCGGCTCGTAGCGGTCGAGGTACTTTTGCCGGACC
Organism: Deltaproteobacteria bacterium PRO3; assembly: GCA_030263375.1. Lineage (NCBI taxonomy): Bacteria > Deltaproteobacteria > Deltaproteobacteria bacterium PRO3. The sequence goes on along the minus strand of SZOV01000059.1, from coordinate 12,270 downwards.
GGGAAGATTTGAAAGTATTCTTCCTTCACTCGGGGCAGGAGCAGCTCGATCAATTTCTCATAGTCCGCCATCTGCGCGGCGACGGCGTCTTCGTAGACGCGCCGCTGGGCCTCGTCCATCGGCGGCACGGTGTAGCGGCCGCGCGCGACCTTGACGTAGCGCTGCGAGACCTGCTCGCTGTTGTAATAGGGGTGCGAGTGCAGGAAGGACCAGATGAATTGCCGCGAGACGTTCTCCAGTGAGAAGACGAAGTGGGCGTGCTGTCGCGTGGTCAGGTGCCCGGCCTCGCGGGTGCTGGCGGCGATCTTGTCGCGCAGGGCGCGGGCCTTTTCGTCCTTGTTGACGTCGGGCACCCGGATCACCCCCTTGGCCGAGTAGCAGGTGCGCGCGGTCGCGACCGCAAGGTCGTAGGGATCGCGGATGACGGCCTCGAGCGTCACTTTGGGGGGAGGAGAGGCGGGGGTCTCCATGAAAAGGATCTCCTGCCTCCAGGACTAGGCAATTTACCCGGGGGCGTCAACAGCCAAGTGCCGGCGTGTCGAGGTGCCGAAGTGTCTAAGTGGGGATAGGGAAGCCCTTTCAATATCTGTGGATAAAGCGCCGCAGGGCCGCGATGCCGGTGCGCAGCTCGGGCTCTTGGGCGAGATAGGACAGGACGAGGTGGGTCCCGGACTCGTCGTCGTAGAAGTAGCCGGGGTGCAGGAAGACGCCCTCTTCCTCCATGAGCCGGATGACGAAGCCCTCCTCGTCGAAGGGCATCTCCTTGGCCACCGAGAGGGTGAGGTAGAAGCCGCCTTGGGGTGGGTGGAAGCGCAGGGCCGGTTCTTCCCGCAACAAGGCGACGGCCAGGTCGCGGCGGCGGTGGACCTCGCGGCGATAATCCGCCAGGAAAGGGGCCCCTTCGGCGAAGAGGGAGGGCAGGGCCTCCTGGATCGGGATGTGGCAGGAGAGGAAGGTGTCCGCGATCGTCTCGAGGCGGTCCAAGGCCGGCGCGACCCGCGCGGGCTCGCCGCTCAAGGCGATCCAGCTGAGCTTGAGGCCGGGCAGAGCGAACATCTTGGAGAGGCCGTTCAAGGTGAAGCAGAGCCTCGGCCTTTCCAGGGCCATGGGCCGGGGGAATTCGTCGGGGCCGAAGTAAAATTCGGAAAAGACCTCGTCGCAGACCAACGGGAGGTCTTTGGCGTCGGCCCAGGCGACGAGCTTGGCGATCTCCTCCGGCGAGGCGACGGCGCCGGTGGGGTTGTTGGGCGAGACGAGGAGGACGGCGCGAGTCCGGGCGTCGGCGCGGCGCTCCAGCGTGTCGAAGTCGATGGCCCAGGCGCGGTCCTCGCGCAGCGGGTAGTGCCGCAGCTCGACGCGCGCCAAGGTCGCGATGGAATCGAAGAGCGGATAGGCGGGCACGGGGGCCAGCAGGTTGTCTCCCGGACCGGCGAGCAGCGAAAAGAGGTAGAAGAAGGACTCGCTGGTGCCGGAGGTGAGGATCAGGTGCTCGGGGTCCAGCGCGGCGCCCTGCCCGGCGTAATAATTTGCGATGGCTTGGCGGGCCTGCGGCAGGCCCTTGGGGTGGGGGCGGTAGTCTTGTCTTTGGAAGTAATCTCGGTAGGCCTTTTCGAGGATCGCGCCGGGGAAGTGGAAGCCTTGGTCGTTGGGATTGCCGGCGTAGAGGCGGAGGATCTTCTTTCCGGCCGCAGTCAGGCGGCGGTGAGTTTGTTCGATGGGGTTGAGCTCGTGTGCCACGTCCGTAGGGGCCGTTCGCGAACGGCCCCTACGGAGGTCGCTCGGTCACGGGCGTCGGTGATTATTTTAACAGATGCTTCAGCGCTTCCCTCAACCCCGGATACTGAAACTTAAACCCCGCCTTCTCCAACTTGGCCGGCACGACGCGCGCGCTGGACAGCAAGAGCGCGTCGGCCATCTCGCCGATCAACATCCGCGCAGTGGAGGCGGGCAAGGGAAAGCAGGTCGGGCGCCACAACACCCGTCCCAGGGTCTTGGTGAATTCTTTGTTGGTGACGGGATCCGGGGCGATGACGTTGACCGGGCCGCGCAGGGTCTCGTTTTGGATGGCGAAGTCGAAGGCGTTGACGACGTCGTCCAGGGCGATCCAGCTCCAATACTGTTGGCCGCTGCCGATGACGCCGCCCAGACCGAGCTTGAAGGGGAGCAGCATCTTCTTGAGGGCCCCGCCCTCGGGGCTGAGCACGACGCCGAGGCGGAGGTTGACCGTGCGGATGCCGGCCTTGGCGGCCAACTCGGAGGCCTCTTCCCAGGCCTGGCAGACCTCGGCCAAGAAGCCCTCGCCTGGAGGGCTGTCTTCGGTGAGGGGCTCGTCGCCCCGCGAACCGTAGAAGCCGACGGCCGAGGCGCAGATCAAGGCCTTGGGCTTGTTCTCGAGGTGGGCCAGTGCGTCGGCCAGGGCGCGGGTGCCGTTGACGCGGCTGTCGCGGATCTTGCGCTTGCGGGTTTCGTTCCAGCGGCCGGAGGCGATGTTTTCGCCGGCGAGGTGGACGACCACTTCGGGCTTTAAATCCGAGAGGCCGGTCTTGTCGACGCTGCCGCCCTCGGGGTTCCAGTAGGCCTCGCCGCGCGAGGCGTTGGCGGGGTGGCGGACGAGCCGGCTGATCGTGTGGCCTTGGGAGCTCAGGCGCTCGCGAAGCGCGGAACCGACCAAACCGCTGGCGCCGGTGATCAAAATTCTCATATATTCTTCCCTTTGTTCCGAGGTCGAATCGACATTCCCCGGGCGGCGAAAGCCGCGTCCCTTATCCAAAAACCCCCCTTCCGACGCAAGGAAAATTAGTCGCCGCGGCCCTTGCCGGCGACCCTGGAGAGGAGGCGGCGCAGGCCCGCCCAGAGACGGTTTTTCACGGCCACGGCGGCGGGCGGGGGAACGAGGCGGGGCCCTGCCGATGTCGCCTCCGAGGCCGCTCGCAAGACGCCGATCGCCACGTCGCCGTCGGAGTAATACCAATCCCCCTCGCCGTTGCGTCCGTTCAGCGTGGGGCCGATGCCGGACACCGAGTGCCGGGATTCGAGCCGCCCCGCCGCCTGCAGATCGGCCATCAGGCGGTCCCGCTCGGCATCCACGTCGGGGGCGATGTGGTGGAGGATCTGTCCCGTGTAATGGCTGAATCCGATGCCGACGTCGAAGGTCGCGGCGCCGATCCAGAAGGGACGGCCGGGGAGGCCCAGCGAGTCGGCGCGCCAGAAGCGGACGTGGTGGCGCCGTTTCAAGGTGCGGCCCGCCACCTTCTCGAAGGCCAGGTCTTCCTTGCGGTCGAAGAGATAGAGGTGGCTGATGGGGGCCTGGGGATAGGGCTTTTTCAGGGCCAGGGTCTTCGCCATGCCCCAGAGGCTTTGCAGGCGCAGGGGATCGGCGGGGAGCCAGCCGGCCGCGGCGAGGGCCTGCTGGAGCTCGGTCTCGTCGCCGATCAGGCCGACGTTGAGCGGGTCGCCCGGCAGGCCTTCCTTGGTGCGCGTCACCGCGGGCGAGGCGGACATTGCGGGCTGCGCGCCGTAGTGCCGCCAGAAAAAGGGCAGGAAGAAATAGGCCAAGAGCCCGTAGGCGAGGATGGCGAGGACGAGGAGGATCAGCATGGTTTTCGTTCAAGACATAAAAAAACCCGCCCCGGGAAACGGGACGGGTTTTGCAGAAATGCGTTTGGGCTTACCAGCGGCCGCCGCCACCGCCGCCGCGGGGACCGCGATCGCGACCGCCGCCACCGCCGCCACCGCCGAAGCGCCGGCCACCGCCGCCGCCACCACCGCCGCCGAAACCGCCGCCACCGCCGCCGCTGCGGGGGGCCATCGGGCGGGCCTCGTTCACCTTCAGGGTGCGGCCGCCGACTTCCTTGCCGTTCAGTGCGTTGATCGCCGCCTCGGCCTCGCCGTCGTTTTCCATCTCGACGAAACCGAAGCCTTTCGATTGGCCCGAAAATTTGTCTTTGATGACCTTCGCGGAGAGGACCGCGCCGTAGGGTGCGGCCAGTTCATTCAGTTGAGCGTCGTCGACCGAGTAGGGAAGACTGCCCACATAGAGTTTTTTGCTCATTTTAGAGAGCTCCTTTAGGGTAAAGGGGTTTTTGGTTCGGCATCTTTCTCTGAATGGGGCTAGGAAAGAAACGGTAGGCCCGAAAAACAGGTGGGTCGACTGCCAATCCAGCAACTCATTAGGGTCAGAATGCAATGCAAAAACTATCATGAGTCCCAAAACCTGGCAATTAGTAATGCAGGGGCCCGGTTTGTACGACCTCGAAGGCGTTTCCGGGGACCGTCTTGAGCTGCTCGAGGTCCTCGTCGTCCCAGCGGGCGTCGGTGGCCCCCGAGATGAACCAATCGCTGCCGTTGTCGGCCAGGAACATCCCGTACTTTTTGAGGGCCTCCAGGACGACCCGGGAGGCGCCGGTAAAGCCGGAGGTGTCGAAATTGGCCTTCAGCCGGACCCTCAGGCCCATGGGCGGCGCGTCGGGGTCGGTCGTGTCCCCGGCCTGGTGCGTGGCCGGGTGGATGAAGGCCCGCTGGGTCGAAGCGACGGTGAAGCGGAGGGCGTGACGGATTTCCCCTTGGGTGACGGCCTCGTCGTAGCGGACCAGGCCCGGGAGGATGGGCAGGCCGGCGGCATCGGCCGAGGTCCAGGTGTCTGGACGTAAGGCATTGGAATTTAAATTGAAAATGGCTCCGGAGAAGGCCTCCCAACCCGGGCCGACATACTCGGCCGCAAACATTTCGTACAGAATGCAGTTATCCGTATCCAAGACCAAGACATGCCGGTCGCCCCCGGCCTCGACCGGGGCGTCGGGGGGGATGGGATAGGGCCCGGGGTCGCTCTCGTCGGCCTCGCTGAAGGAGACCGGGACCTTGGGCTGGTCGCCCTTCACCGTCGTGTAGGGGATGCCGTAGTCGGGGTTGCTGCCGAAGTCGGGGTGGAGGTTCTCGGAGTCGCCGTTCATGTGGGCGATATAATCGTCGGAGTTGGGGTCGACGGGGTCCTGGGAGACGTCGCGGTTCCAGGGGTTGTCGGGGGGGAAAATGGCGCAGTCGCCCAGGCTGCCGCCGTTGGCGGCCCCGGAACCCCCGGTATTCTGGGTCTGGGCTCCATTGGAGCCGCCTCCCGAGCCGCAGGCCGAGGCGAGCAAGAGCGGCAGCAGGTATAGGAAGCATCGCACGGTCTTTGACACAGTCATGGAATCCCCCCTTCCGGTCTGTATCGGCCTAGACCGCGCGGCCGACAAAGGCAAGCCGCCCGGCAACCTTTGGGCCGTCGGGCCGATACCAGACTGTCTCCACGCGAATAGGGCTTAAGGGGGTTACATGAAGGCAAGCGCCTCGCCGCTAGGCGTCCGATCGACGGCCTTAAACGCGGAATACCAATCTCTGCTCCGAGAGACCGATCCCGAATTGCGCGATCGGGGCCTTTTGGGCTTCGCGCATCGTCTAGAGTCGGCCGGATTCGGCGAAACGGCGCGCTCCCTCTATATCAAGCTCGGCGACAGCACGACGCCTTCCGTCCAAAGTCGCGCCCGGCAACATCTCTCGGGGCGCGAGGCGCCGTGGGGCTTGCGCGCGGAGCGTTGGTTGGCGGACGGCGCCCGAAGTTTGGCCGATCCAAAGCTTTGGCTTCCCATGGCGGCGGGAGGCGTTTTTTTGAGGATCGGCGCGAGCCGTCTCGGCCATTGGGCGCTGAGCGCGGCCTTCCGAATGCAGCGCGGCTGGAGCGGCCTGGTGCCCCTGACCCGCCGCGCGGTCCTGCCCGCCGCGGCGGGATTGTTGACCGCCTGCCGCTCGAGGTCCGAAGAGCATTTCCGGGGTGTCGCGCAATGGGTTCGGCGGGAAAAATTGGAGATCAACGGCAACGACTCTGCGGGACGGGTCCTCTATATCCGGCAAATGCACGATTTCCCCGGCCTGACCTCCCAAGAGGCGCGCGAGGTCGCCGACTACCAGCGGCATATCCTGAACGAGCTCGAAAGGGAGAAACCGAATCACATCTTTTTGGAATCCCTGGCCGAGGATTATCCGCCGCGCTCCAAATTCCATCCGCGTCCCGGGCCCTTTCAGTTGATTCGCAACGTGTTTCCATCCGGAATCCCGCGGGAGCTGAACGCGAGCCAGCAAAAGCTATTGTTGGAGGCGGGGGCGGGCATGATCTACGCCGCGCTCCGCGATGAGGTGTTCCTCCACAAGACCTGGACCGAAGAGGAGGCCGAGGAAAATTATCGCCGGCTCTATAAGGGGACCGGCCGCGAGGCCTTGGCCCCCGAGGAGGCGGTCAAGGATTACGGTTGGATCATCCAATTGGAGAAAAACGTCCCGGAGGTCTTCGACGCCCGCGAGACGATGGCTGTCCGCGAGGTGATGCACCTCCTGGAAAAAGAACGCGGCGCGAAGGCGGCCTTGATCTTCGGGGCGGCGCACGAGTTCGCCGACGATTTCAAGAAGCAGGCCAAGGTTCCGACGCTGCGCTCGGTGGTTTGGGAGCCGGGTGATTCCAGGGATGGCGCCGTTTGGCGTTGAGCCATGGGGATACTCCTGATTCAAGGTTTGCGGATGGCCTGGGAGATCAGGATGACCGTCTTCGCGGAGGGGTCCGGTTTTTGTGCGCAAGAGGGGAATTTCCCTTCGCTCTGTTTGGGGTAGATCGTAAGGATCAAGTCGGCATTTCCCGGGGGAGTAATTTTTCTGGAGGCATGCTCCCCGCCGACGGCTTGAGCCCCGAGCCTTTTCTCGAAAAATTCCGTCACGGTCGCGACGGAATCGCCGCTCGCGAAACTTTTCCACTGAATGTGCATCTTCTCGCCGGAGACGTGCTCGTTGCAGAGCCGCGTCGAGCCGGGATACTGCGGAATGTTTTCGAGGGAGAGGTCGGCCGTTAAGCCCTCGACGGCCGTGAAGGCAAGGGCGGAGCCTAGAATGGTGAACGACAAGTATTTTCGGAAGGAAGGCATGCGGTTCGATTTCTCCTGCTTCGACGAGGAGCCGTTGGCATTTTCCCAGCCTTGGGGGGCCTTGTCGAGGACGATTTCCCTAGGCCTGTCGGCCGTAGGGGGCGCCAAAAAATCCCCGGCACCGATCCTTGGGTATCCAGTTTAAACTGCGGCCCGGCTTCGCTTTCCGTTTTTTCGAAGCGACTCTTTATCCAATACCTTCTTTAGATATTGCCCGGTGTAGCTTTTAGGATTTGCCGCGATCTGCTCCGGCGTTCCGGTGGCCACGATCGTGCCGCCCTCGTCGCCGCCCTCGGGGCCCAGGTCGATGATGTGGTCGGAGGTCTTGATGACGTCGAGGTTGTGCTCGATCACCACCGCCGTGTTGCCGCCTTCGACGAGGCGTTGGAGCACTTCCAATAAACAATGGATGTCGGCGAAGTGCAGGCCGGTGGTGGGCTCGTCCAAAATATAGAAGGTGCGGCCCGTCGAGACCTTGCTCAGCTCGCGGGACAGCTTGATGCGCTGGGCCTCGCCGCCGGAGAGGGTCGTCGCCGATTGGCCGAGCTCGATGTAGCCCAGGCCCACGTCCACCAAGGTCTTGAGCTTGCGCTTGACCGTCGGGATGTTGGCGAAGAACTCCATGCCTTGCGCGGCCGACATCTTGAGGACCTCCGCGATGGACTTGCCCTTGTACTGCACCTCGAGGGTCTCCCGGTTGTAGCGCAGGCCCTTGCATTCTTCGCACTCGACGTAGATGTCGGGCAGAAAGTGCATCTCGATCTTGATCATCCCGTCGCCCTCGCAGGCCTCGCAGCGCCCGCCCTTCACGTTGAAGGAGAAACGGCCCGGCTTGTAGCCGCGCATCTTAGACTCGTTCAGCTCGGCGAAGAGGTCGCGGATCAGCGTGAAGAGCCCCGTGTAGGTCGCCGGGTTGCTGCGCGGGGTGCGGCCGATCGGGGTCTGGTCGATGTTGATGACCTTGTCGATGTGCTCGAGGCCCTTCAGTTCCTTGTATTTGCCGGGGACCTCGCGGCTCTGGTTCAGTTTCTGCGCCAGGGCCTTGTAGAGGGTGTCGTTGATCAACGTCGACTTGCCGGAGCCGGAGACGCCCGTGATGCAGGTCAGGGTGCCCAGCGGGATGTCGACGTTCAAGTTCTTCAGGTTGTTGGCCGAGCAGCCCAGGATGCTCAACTTTTCGCCGCTGCCCTTGCGGCGCTGCTCGGGAAGCGGGATCGATTTTTTTCCGGAGAGGAATTCCCCCGTCACCGAGGCGGGATCCGCCATGATCTGGGACGGCGTGCCGTGGGCGACCAGGTAGCCGCCCTCGACGCCCGCCCCGGGGCCCATGTCGATGACGTAGTCGGACTCGAGGATGGTCTCTTCGTCGTGCTCGACGACGAGCACCGTGTTGCCCAGGTCGCGCAGGCGCTTGAGGGTCTCCAAGAGCTTGGTGTTGTCGCGCTGGTGCAGGCCGATGCTGGGCTCGTCCAGGATGTAGAGGACGCCGACCAGGGAAGACCCGATCTGGGTCGCCAGCCGGATGCGCTGGCCCTCGCCCCCGGAGAGGGTGCCGCTGCGGCGGTCCAGCGAGAGGTAGTCGAGCCCGACGTTGTGCAGGAAGGTGAGGCGCTCGTTCAGCTCTTTTAAGATGCGCTCGGCGATCTGCATCTCCTTCTTGCCCAGTTTCAGCTTCCCCAGCGTCTCCAGGCACTGCTTGACCGAGAGGGAGGTGATCTCGTGGATGGCCTTGCCGTTGATCTTGACCGCGGTGGCCTCCCGCTTCAACCGGCTGCCGCCGCAGAGCTCGCAGTCCTGGAAGGCCATGTACTTTTCCAGCTCTTGGCGCATCCAGTCGCTGTCGGTCTCGCCGTAGCGGCGCTTCAGGTTGGCCAGCACGCCCTCGAAGGTCGCGGTGTAGTGCTGCTTGCGGCCGTTGCGCTCGTAGGTGAAGCGGACCTCCTCGTCGCCCGCGCCGTTCATCACGATGTCCTGGTGTTTTTTGGCGAGCCTCTCGTAGGGAATGTCGGTGCGGAACTTGAAGTGCTGGGCGACGGCGTTCAGGATGTTGGGATAATAGGTCGAGGTCTTCGAGTACCAGGGCGCAACGGCGCCCTCTTCGATCGTGAGGTGCGGGTTGGGCACGACCAGCGTGGGGTCGAAGAACATCTTGCTGCCCAGCCCCTTGCACTCGGGGCAGGCGCCGAAGGGGTTGTTGAAGCTGAACAGGCGCGGCGAGATCTCGGCGAAGCTGATCCCGCAGTCGATGCAGGCGAACTTCTCGCTGAACAGGAGCGGCGCGGCCGCGGGCTTCGCGCCTTCCGGGAGGAACTCCACCTTCGCGATGCCTTCGCCGAACTTGAGCGCCGTCTCCAGCGAATCCGCGAGCCGGGTCTTGACGCCCGAGTTGATCACCAGGCGGTCGACGAAGAGGTCGATGTCGTGCTTCTTCTTCTTGTCCAGCGAGGGGACCTCTTCCAGCAGGTAGGTCTGCCCGTCGATCTTGACGCGGACGAAGCCCTTGCCGCGCAGCCCTTGCAGCATCTGCCCGTACTCGCCCTTGCGGCCGCGGATCAGCGGGGCCAGCAGGTGCAGCTTGGTGCCCTCCGGCAGCTTCATCAGGTGATCGACCATCTGGGTGACGGTCTGGGCGCGGATCTCCTTCCCGCACTGGTAACAGGTGGGGGTGCCGACCCGCGCGAAGAGCAGGCGGAAGTAGTCGTAGATCTCGGTGACGGTGCCGACCGTGGAGCGCGGGTTGTGGCTGATCGTCTTCTGCTCGATGGAGATGGCCGGCGAGAGGCCCTCGATGGTGTCGACGTCCGGCTTGCCCATCTGCTCGAGGAACTGCCGCGCGTAGGCGGAGAGCGACTCCACATAGCGCCGCTGCCCCTCGGCGTAGAGCGTGTCGAAGGCGAGTGAGGACTTCCCCGAGCCGGAAAGCCCGGTGATTACCACCAGACGGTTACGCGGGATGTGGACGTCGATGTTCTTGAGATTGTGCTGGCGGGCACCCTTAACGATAATCGCCTGAGGCTCCATAAGCCCTAACGACTAGCTGTCCAAGGGCATTGGGGTCAAGGGCTGCTTATTCCAGGAACTTCTCGATCTCGCTTCCCGGGATCGCCCAATAGGCGCTATCGGCGAACTTGAAGGGGTGGGGAGTGCGGCAGGCGATGAGCCCCTTTTCGATGGCATCTCCCTTGTAAAAGGTCTGGAGAGCCATGAAGCCCTTCAAGGCATCCTCGCGCGGATTTTCGCTGAGCTTGCATTCGATCGCGATGAAACGGCCAGCCTTTTCAATCAGGAAATCCACTTCCTCGCCGTATCCGGTCCTCCAAAACCAAATCGGCGGGCGCTCGGCCCTGTCGTGGAAGTGCCGCAGCAACTGCGCCAATACGTGGTTCTCCCAAAAGGCGCCGACCAAGGGCGAGCGTTGCAGCTCTTCCCAGGTCTGCACCCCGACAAGAAAGGCCGCTAGGCCCGTATCCATGAAATATAATTTCGGCGACTTGACCAGGCGCTTTCCCAAGCTGCGGTGATAGGGTTCCAAAAGGAAAATCTGGCCGGAGGCCTCCAGCACCGAGATCCATTGCTTGGCCGTGTTGGGCGAAACGCCGACGTCACGAGCCAGATCGGAGTAGGAGAGCAGTTGTCCCGTTCGAATCGCGGCGGCGCGCAGCAGCCTCTCGAAGTCGCGCAGGTCGCCGACATTTTTTAAATTTCGCACGTCCCTTTCGAGGTAGGTCGCCAAATAAGAGGAGTACCAGTCGCCGGGTTTGAGGATGTTCCCGCTGTAGAGCTCGGGGTAGCCGCCCTGCACGAGATATTTTTGGTCGGGAAATTCGGGGAAGCTAGCCGAGACCTCCGAAAAGGAAAGCGAGTGCATTTCAAGCACGGCACAGCGCCCGGCCAGGCTTTCGGAGATTCCCTGGATGAGTGGAAAGGTCTGGGAGCCCGTCAAAAGGAATCTGCCGGGCCGGCGATCGGCATCGATGCGGATCTTCAATTGGCGGAACAGCGAGGGCGCATACTGGATTTCGTCGATCAAGAGCGGCTCGTCGAGCTGCGAGAAAAAGTCCTGCGGATTTTCCTCCGCTTGGCGGGCCAGCGAGGGGATGTCGAAGCTCCGGTAAGAGGCCTGGGGAAACAGGTGGCGCAAGAGAGAGGTCTTGCCGACTTGCCTTGGACCGGTGATCAAAATGGCCGGAAAACTTCGGAATAGCCTCTCGACCGTGGGGGAGATGTTTCTCTCGATCCACATGAGGAAATAATGCATCCTGATTGCAAAATTGTCAATATATTGATTTTATTTAATTTTTTTAAGAAAAAAATACCGTTGGGCATCCAGCGCAATCAGCCGGATAGGGATAAGAAAACCAAAGTTAGATGAGGTGAGGAAAAGGGCGGCCCACTTAAGCCAGGTAAGAATCGGGGCTCTCGCGACGCTCGTCGCGGCCCTCGCCGCCCTCGTGGTTCGAGCCGCCGCCCTGCGATCCTCCGCCGAAGCCCTGATGTCCGTCCTCGTCGACCGTGGTGGGACCGTCGACGTGGTAGGTGCTGCGGCCGCTCAGGCCCATGGCCAAGGTGGCCAGCGGGGTCGGCCCCAGGCTGCTGGGGTTGGAGGTCAGGCCCTGCATGCCGGAGAGGCTGGTGAGCAGGGCGGGGACGAAGAAGGAAACCGCGTTCAATCCGAAGCCTTCGCGGGAGGCGCCTTCCGGAAGGGCGGAAGCGACATGGGCGACGCGCACCGGGGCGCCGCCGTCGGCGGGCACCGCGGACTCTAAGCCGGGGAGATTCGCGGCGCCGTTGGCCAGGACCGGGGCCTCGCCGCCGACCGGGGCGACTTCCGAGGCGGAGCCGCCTTCGCGGTTCAAGACCCGGCCGATGTCCTCGGCTAGGAGCGTCGCCACCGAGGTGGAAGTGCCGAAGAGGTTTCCGGTGAAGCCGTTGAGTGGGAGCGCGTCCGCCAGGATACGCAGGCGCAACAAGTCTTCGAAGGTGCCGGCCGGAAGACCTGCATTCCTTTGCACGAAACTCACAATACCTTCGGTGGGCACGCCTTCCAGCGGGGTGCCGGCGGTGCGCTGCTCGATCATGGTCGCGAGCTGCTCGGCGATCGCCGGATTTGTCAGGACCGCGGAAGCGACCGCCGCCGGGGCCGCGGCGCCGGGCAGCAGGGAACCGAGGGTCGCCGCCACTGCGCCCGCTCCGCCTGGCAGGAGGCTTAGCGCGCGAGCGCCGCCTTGGCCGGCGGGCGCGAGGGAAGAACCGTTCGAAGGATGGGCCACCGGCGACGAAGAGCTGGTGTTACAAAGCGGGGCGATCTGCGCCTGGCCTTGCATCC
>SZOV01000058.1 GCA_030263375.1 Deltaproteobacteria bacterium PRO3 | reverse complement strand
GGTCGCCAACGCCGTGCGCCGCGCCCGCGCGGGCCTGCAGGATCCCAACCGCCCGATCGGTCCCTTCATTTTCCTGGGCCCCACCGGCGTCGGCAAGACCGAGACCGCCCGCGCCTTGGCCGAGTTCCTCTTCGACGACGAGCAGGCGATGATCCGCATCGACATGAGCGAGTACATGGAAAAGCACTCCGTCTCGCGCCTGATCGGCGCCCCGCCGGGCTACGTCGGCTACGAGGAAGGCGGGCAGCTCACCGAGGCGGTGCGGCGGCGGCCTTATTCCGTCATCCTCTTCGACGAGATCGAGAAGGCCCACCCCGACGTCTTCAACGTCCTGTTGCAAATCCTCGACGACGGGCGGGCGACGGACGGGCAGGGGAGGACGGTCGATTTCAAAAACACCGTCCTCATCATGACCAGCAATATCGGATCCCAGTATATCACCGAGCTGGCCGGCAAGGACGACGCCGAGATGGAGCGGCGGGTGATGGAGGCCCTGCGCGGCCACTTCCGCCCCGAGTTCCTCAACCGCGTCGACGAGATCATCATCTTCCACTCGCTGAAGGAAAAGCAGATCGAGAAGATCGTCGGTATCCAGCTGGCCCGCCTCGACAAGCTGCTCAAAGAGCGCAAGATCGTGCTCGAGCTGACCGAGGCCGCGCGCAAGCTGATCGCCGAGCACGGCTACGACCCCGTCTACGGCGCGCGGCCGCTGAAGCGCGCCATCCAAAAATACCTCCAAGATCCATTGGCGCTCCAGCTGCTCGCCGGGGATTTCAAGGACGGTGACAAGGTCGTCGCCGACGTGGGCAAGACTCAGGTGGGGAAGGGGGCCGGCGAGCTTTCCTTCCGGAAGGCGGTGAAATAATGGGCCGCGGCCCGAAAAAAATTATCCCTTGCACGGAACTTTTTCCTTTGTTACTCCGATAATGCACTCCGAATAGCCCGTAGTCTCGCGGATCCTCACTCCAACCGCGGGGGGTTACAGCAAGACAATTCGACGATCATGAGAGCCGCCGCCGATGCCGGCGTTTCGCCGCGTTTGGACGCGCGCTCTCGAGGGCAGATCCGCGTCGGCTCCGGCGCGGGAATGGGGGCTTTCCATGAAAACCTTTCGTGTTTTGGCGCTTTGTTCCGTCTTGAGCTTGGCGGCATGCGGGGGCGGCGGGGATGACGGGGATGGCGGCGGCGAGGACGTCTTCCTTCCCTTCGCCTCCCAATCCAGCGCGGTGATGGTGTCTCCGGACGAGACCCGGCTGGTGGCGGTCAACGAGAACGCCGACTCCGTCAGCGTCTTCGACATCACGGTGGATCCGCCCGCGCTCGTGAAGGAAGTCGCGGTCGGCGACGAGCCCGTCGCGGTGGTGATCGGCCCCGACAATGATTCCGCCTTCGTCGTCAACCAGGCCTCGGCGACGGTCTCGAAGCTGGCGGGCCTCAAGGGAAATCCCGCGGTGGTGGACACCGCCGAGGTGGGCGCCGAGCCGGTGGGACTGGCCCTGGCGCCGAGCGGAAAGTCTCTTTTCGTTTCCGAGCTGGCGCAAGGGAGGGTCCTCAAGCTGGATGCCGAGAGCCTCGAGCCCGTCGCGGCGACGGCGGCGAAGACCCCCTTCGGCATCGCGGTGACGAATGACCTCGACCGAGACGACAACGACGAGACCGTGATCGTCACCCAGTTTTACGGGACCCCGATCAACGGCGCCACCGACGACGACAGCCGCCGCGGCGAGGCGCAGCTGCTGCGCGTTTCCGACCTCGGCTCGAGCGGCACGGTCCTGTTCCAGCCGCGTTCCAGCCAAGTTTCGCCCGTCGGCAGCTTCGGAACCGCCAGGACCTCTCCCAATCAGCTCTACGCGGTCAGCGTCCTGGGCGACCGATTTTTCGTGCCGACCATCGCGGTCTCGCCCGCGGGTCCCGTGCAGGTGCGCGGCGGCAACGTGCGCCCGCTGATCCTCGTGGGCAGCGTCTCCGGCAAGAACGAGCTGGCCGCGCTCAGCGTCAACCTCGAGAAAAAGATCCAGGACCTGCTGCCGACCGAGGACGGGAAGCGCAACTTTCTCTCCGACACGACCTCCTTGGCCGTCTCCGCGAGCGAATCCGACGCCTCCCATATAGTCCTTTACGCGGTCTCCCGCGGCGGCGACGCCGTGCAGCGGGTGCTGTTCAACCTAAGCAATAATCAGGTTTCGATCGACGACTTCGACGGCAACGGCAAGCCCGACCAGATCGACCTGTTCCCGGCCTGCCGCACCCCCATGGGCATTTCCGTCTTGCGCAACAGCCCGAAGGCCTTCGTCAATTGCCGCGGGACGCGCAAGCTGGTCACCCTCGACCTGGGGCAGCAGGTCGCGACTTCCACCGTGCCGACCTCGACACCGCCGGCCGCGGGCAGCGAGGAGTTTGAGGTCGAGCGCGGCCAGCTCCTGTTCTTCACGGCGCGGGCGCGTTGGTCCGTCGAGTCGCGCTCCGATTGCGCGGCCTGTCACGCGAACGGAACCCTCTCCGACAACGTCGTGTGGAGCTTCGCGACGGGTCCCCGCCGTACCATCCCGATGCACTGGACCTATCAGGATCGCGACGGCGACGGGGTCAAGGAGACGCAAAAGATCCTCAATTGGACCGCGATCTTCGACGAGATTCGGGATTTCGAGGGCAATATCACCAACGTCTCGGGCGGGCGCGGCGTGCTGACCACGGCGGAGAACGACGACGCCTCCAACCCGGCGAACTGCGACGTCCTCGGCGACCAAGGTCCCTCGCTGCTCGACGGCGACGCGAACGGCGTGATCAACGGCGACGACACCGACGAGTTGCTTACCAACAACGGCTTCAACGACGTCGGCTTGGCGGGATCGGTCCTGGATCTCGAGACGGCCAACGAGGCGCGGCTCTGCGCCGGCGAGGATTGGGACGAGGTCGACGCCTTCACCAGGACCATGCGGAGTCCGCGGGCCCCTAAGACCTTCGGCGACGCGGCCTTGGAGGCTTCCATCGCCCGAGGGCGCGGCCTCTTTGCCGAGGCCGGCTGCTTCAAGTGCCACGGCGGGCCCGGCTGGACCTCCTCCGAGCTTTTCTACCCAGTCACCCGGGACAACACCCTCGACCTGGCCGCCGGATTCAGCATCGGCAACCCCAACTCGGGCATCGGGCCCTTCGACGACCAGGAGTTGGTCGACGAGTTCGGCGTCGGCAGCGGGAACAACCGCAACATCCAGACCGAGAACGGTGGCGACGCGGCCCCGGGCATCGCCCCCTTGCAGGTCTCCTGCGTGCTGCGCAACGTGGGAACCTTCGGCGATCCCGATAATCCGGGCCTTACGACCCTCCTCGAGATCAAGAACGGCAACAGCACCCAGATCGCGCAGGGCTCGGTCAATGGCTACAACGTGCCCAACCTCCTCGGCGTGGCCCTGAACGCCCCGTATTTCCACCACGGCCTGGCGAAGACCCTGGACGAGCTTCTGACGGATCCTTCTTGGGCCGACCACCTGACCCGGGCCAATCCCGCCTTCGCCCTGCAAGGAGCGGGGGAGTTCGAGGACCTGAAGAACTTCCTCTTGTCCATCGACGAGGACACGCCGGCCTTCGACCTGAACGACGTCGTGGACCTTTGCGACACGGCGGTGTTGGTCACGCTTTGAGCCGACGTCCGGAGACGATATCGTTGCCGGGGCGCTTATAACGCGCCCCGGCATCTTTTTTTTCCGGGTCCGGCCACCGGCCGGAAAAAAATATCCAATTTAGGAAAATGCCCTATTCTCTTTGTACCCGGGAAACCTATGATTCCGTCTAAGGTCTAAGGGTAGTGGAAAATGGGGCTAGGGGTTTCCCAAAAAATCCGTGGGGGTATTTTTGTATTATTGGCTGCGGCCCTTGGTTTAGGCGCCTGCAGCTCCAATAAAGCCGTTTCGACGGGAGTCGCCCCGGAGGCCCTGGCTCGGGAATCCCTAAAAAATATCGCCACCCTGGCCGCCCAAGCCAATGCCTCCGTCTTGGGTTTCCCCGGAAGTGTTTCCGACTCGAAATCGATCTCCAGCGGCCGAGGTTGGCATTGCCCCGAAATTGTAGATTTCGAGAATGATTGCCTGAAATTGTCGGGTTCCTGCTCTTCCCAGGGGGCGGCGATGGAAATGATCGGGACGGTGGAGTTCAAGGCCTGTCTCCGGGAGAGCGGCCTGGGTCTGGCCGCCTTCACGGGGTCCTTGTCCTTTCATTCGTTGTGGAGCCCGCCGCCGTCTTGCGTGCAGGAGGCGCCCGACGCCTCTTGCCCGTCAACGATGGTCCGGATGGAGCTTTCCAATCCGGTGAATTTAAGCATTCGCTTCGCGGAACTCGACTCCCTCGCGGTGAATGAGGTCCATGCGGTGCTGGAAGAGCGTTGGCGCATGGCCGGTTTCGGGGCCTGGCGCCTTACCGTTACAGCGTTCGGCGCCGTCGCCGGCGGGCGGGTTTTTCAGTGCTCCGGCGAGCCCGTGACTTGCGCGGTGAGTGCAGCTCCCACGACGGCCCCTCCGCCTCAAACCGTCGACTCCGCCTGTCTGGATATCCCTGAATGCGACTCGGACCTGGATTGCGATGCCTTTCTCCAGAGATGTCCGGAGACGGCCGAGTTCTTGGATGGATTCGGGCACGCGTTAAAATGCGAGCTCAGTCGCGGTCGAAAGAGTTGCTTCCCCATGAAATTGGCACCACCGGACGACGGAGGCGGGGGCTCGACGGGCTCTTGCTCACGCACCGGGATGTGGGGTGAGGTTTGCCCGATCTCCTTTGGCGGGACCGTCAACGGCCAGGGGCTCGAGTGCCCGGCCGTCGATTGCCAAAGCCGGGAATTCTCCCAATTCAACGGGGGGCCCTGCGGCTACCCCTGTTACCAATGCGAGTACTGTTATAGCGAGTGCCAGGATAATTATAGGGGCGATACCGGGGCCATCGAGGCCTGCAAGCAGGCCTGCGACGCCGCCTCCCATTGCGAAGAATGCGACACTTGCCGGACGAAGATCCTCTGCGTCAACGGATGTTGCGCCTTCGACCAGGACGGGGACGGCTATATCTACGCCGGGTATTCCGGCGGGGGTCCCGGCGATCAAGTCCTGCTGGACAGGGAGGACAATTGCGACAACCAGGCCAATCCCGACCAGGCGGATGCCGACCTGGATTGCGTCGGCGACGCCTGCGACAACTGCCCCCAATCGGCAAATAACGACCAATCGGACCGCGATTTCGACGGGGTGGGCGATCCCTGCGATAATTGCCCGCTGGTGGCCAACGGACCCAATCCGGTCTGGGAATGCGACGGCAGGGGATGTGTGCAGGTTCCTTCCAGCGACAACCAGAAGGACAGCGACGGGGACGGCGTCGGAGACGCCTGCCAGGGCGACATGGACGGGGACGGCGTGCCCGACGAGTCGGATAACTGCCCGCTGACCCATGGAACCGACCAAGGCGACCGCGACCGCGATGGGGTTGGGGATCTCTGCGACAACTGTCCGCGCACGCCCAATCCGGACCAGACCGATTTGGTGAACGACAGCGGGGATCCCTATCCGGACGGCCGAGGCGACGCTTGCAACGGCGACAGCGACGAGGACGGGATCTTGGACAAAGAGGGGGACAATTGCACCTTCGACTACAACCCCGACCAGGCGAACCAGGACGAAGACCCGATGGGCGACGCCTGCGACCTATGCCCGAGGGATTACAGCCCCTACAATCAGCCGGAGGCCTGCGGCGAAGGAGATTACGACGGGGTCTCCAACCTCGAGGACAATTGCCCGAAACAATATAACCCCGACCAGGCCCCTTACGCGGAAGGCGGGGGATTCCCGGGCCAGGCCTGCAGCTATTGCCTGATCTCCCAAACTCCCTGGGGTTGGGACGCCGACGGCGACGGGATCATGGACACCTGGGATTGCGACAATTGTCCCGGCATCGAAAATCCGGATCAAAAGGATTCGGACGGGGACTTGATCGGAGACGCCTGCGACAACTGCCGAAGGGTCCCCAATTTCGGGCAGCGCGATTCGGATTCGGACGGCATCGGCGATGCGTGCGCCTTCTGCGACAACAACGGAACCTGCGGTGAAAAGGAAGATTATTTCAACTGTCCGGACGATTGCCCCGCGGTGTGCGGCAACGCGGTAAAAGAAAATCCCGCGGAGGCCTGCGACGATGGGAAACACTGCGGCGACGGAACCCCGTGTCTAAGCGACGGCGACTGCGCGGGGATCGGCGAAGAGCTCTGCATCACCCGGGACGGTGACGGCTGCGACAGCAACTGCACCCTGACCGGCTGCGGCAATGGGATTCAGACCAAGGACGAGGTCTGCGAGGACGGGAACCTGACCGACGGCGACGGCTGCGACGGCAACTGCACCCCGACCGGCTGCGGCAACGGGGTGGTGACCCGTGGGGAAGCCTGCGACGACGGCAATAAGCTCGACGACGATTATTGCTACAGCGATTGCACCCTCCCGGCTTGCGGAGACGGTAAGGCCACCGCGGGCGAGGAATGCGGCGAACCCGGCATGGATGCCTGCCCGGGCGGCGCCGCCTGCGCCTCCTGCAAATGCGCCTGCGAGGCCCAGGACGCCTGCGCCGAAGGTTATTATTGCGACCTTTCCAAATCATGCCAGGCTTGCGAGACCTCGGCCTTCGCCTGCACCCTGGACCAGCAGTGCATGGATATCGCCGCGAAGTGCGGCGCCCCGCCTGACATGCAATTTGTCTGCGGCCCTGCGGACAAAGGGGGGACCGGTTATTGCATTCGGGCTACGTATACCTGCGGTGACGGCACCTGCGAATGTAGGTCCGGGGAAACCGAGGTCAATTGCCCGCAGGATTGCCCCAAGGGCAGCTGCGACATCGTGCGCCCCCCCTCCTGCGGCGACGGCCTATGCGATTGCGGGGCCGGGGAAAATTATTCGGTGTGCCCCGCGGATTGCCCGCAGACGGAGACCAGTTGCGGCGACGGGGTCGACAACGACTGTGACGGATTGCTCGAATGCGTGACCGGGGGCGATCCGGATTGTCCGGTGGAAGATGCGAGGCTATGCCCTCCCTCCGGCTGCGCCTGTGATCCGGGAAATTATTGCGATGCGAACCAGGCCTGCCAATCCTGCGACAGCCCGTCCTTCGCCTGCGTCTCGCACGCGGAATGTATGGATATCGCCGGCCAATGCGGGGCGCCTCCGGGGTATTTATTTTATTGCGAAAAGACGGAGGGCATCGGGAATTGTGTCGCCGTACCGTGCACGGCAACCGAGGCAATTTGCAACGACGGACTCGATAACGATTGTGACGGCATGGTCGATTGCATAGGTGGCGACCAGGATTGCCTTGAAATGCCTGCCGAAGACCCGAATGCCTGTCCGCCCCCTCCCGATCCGTTCTGCGGCGACGGAATTTGTAACGGGGCGGAATCTTGCGACACTTGTCCGTCGGATTGCACCAAATGTGCCGCGCCGCTGCCTAAGAGTTAGGCGAAAGAGGATCCTCGCGCGATGGAAATATTGCGAAAAACGGCGATTGCCGCCCTCCTTTTCCTCCAGGCCGCCTTTTTGCTGCAACTGGGCTGCGCTGGGACCACCGGTGAATCCGGAAACTTCGCCGCTCCGCCCGCGCCCGTAGCCGAGCTGCCTTCCGTCCTCCAGATTCCCAAGGATCTCTCCATCGACGTCAACAAGACCCGGATGGACGGCGGCGCGATCATGTTTGCCTCCCTCGGAGATTCCTATCTCGATGAGGCCTTTTCGAAATTCTTGACGGCCGGGTCCGGGGTCTGCGGCGATGGAGCTTTGGACACCGGCGAACAATGCGATGACGGCATGCAATGCAGCAACGGCATCGCCTGCTCGATGGACGCGGAGTGTGCCTTGATCGGCGACGGGTTGTGCATGAGTCGGAGCGGGGACGGTTGCAGCGCTTCCTGTCAAATTGAGGATTATTCCGAAAATCTCGCCTTCAGCGCCAATTTGGTCTTTTTCGCCAATTCCCGACTTGCCGCGCTGTTGGGGCCGCTGAGCACCTTCCTGATCCCGGTCGACGCAACTCTGAATAAGATGGAGAAGGTCATCTTCATCGGCACGAAACCCTACATTGCCCGGCTTAACTTCGGCGATTTCGACCTCGACGGCATCGGCGGCGCCGAAGGTTGCTCGGGACATACCGCGGCGCTTCCGATCTGCGTTAGGGTTTGGGTGGACGACGGGGTGGTGGAGTCCCGCCTGCTCGCCGCCCGATTCGACGATTTCCCCTTGCCGACGAACCCCGGTTCGGGAAGCCTGCGCGGCCAGGATCTCACCTTTGCGCCGGTGGGTTCCGTCATCCAAGTCGCGGCGAATTACGACCATTTTGATCCCGAGGATAAATTTACCGACAGCTTCTTCGGGGCCTTGGTGGCGACGCCTCCCTTGCCGCCGGAGGTGTTCCTGCCCATCCGCGCCTTTGCGAGCCAATTGGGGCCGAATGCCACCGCCCTCAAGACCAGTAACGGCAGCGCGACGGATATGGGAAATTACGCTAAGGGATTCGGCCGCTGGCTAGAAAACCAGGATTATTGGCTGGGCTCCTTCGAATCGAATGACCCGCCCCCCCGGCAATTCACAAACCAATGCGTCAGGATCTCGACCGGAGAAGGTGTCAGCTTCGAGGCGTTCTGCAAACCGCTGGGCCTAAACACTACGGGCCTCGGTTTCCTACCCTTTACCTCGGCCTCCGATTTGATGTTCTTCGATTTTCCGGAGTTTGCGCCCTGACGCCGGCCTCAGCCGGCCTCGGCGCGCGCGGCCACCTCTCTTGCCGCGGCCTGCGGCAGCGACAGGATCCTCTCCCGCAAAAACTTCTCGATCCTCAGGTTGATCAGCTCGGGCTGCTCGACGAGGGCGGCGTGCGAGCCGTTCTTGATGATGATCAGCTCGGATTTGGGGATAACCCGGTGCATCTTCTTGGCCAGCCAGACCGGCGTGAAGGTGTCGCCGTCGGCCCCAATGATGAGGGTGGGAATCTTGAGACGCTTCAGCATGTCCTCGGCGCTGTGCGACTGCACGCTGCGGCTGAGTTTGGCGAAGAATTGCGGGTCGAGGCTCAGGATGTGATCGACGTACTTCTGGGCGTCGGCCTTGTCGGCCATCCCCGTGTTGATCATCTTCATCAGGCCGCCCAGCTGATACCAGAAGGGGTTCTTGATGAGCAGCTGGCTGAGGAAATTGCTTTGCTTGGGGAAGAGCAGGCCTAAGGCGGTGAAGACCTCGAAGATATACTTGGAAAGCGGCGAATTATAAAAATAATCCATCGGCCGGCCGAAGGTGCCGAGGCAGGAGACGATGCCCGCGACGTAGCGCGGGTGGCGCCGGTAGAACTCGAGGACCACCTGGGTCCCGAGGCTGTGGCCGATGAAGAGGGCCTTCTTGACCTTCAGCTCGTCGCAGACCGCCTTGCAGTCCTCGACCAAGGCCTGGACGCTGACGTTGTCCCGGTTTTTGGGCGCCGCCGAGCGGCCATGGCCGCGATAGTCCCAGGTGATGACCTGGAAGTGGTTCTTGAAGGCGTTTTCGAAATATTTCCAAAAAAAGGTCGAGACCCCCATGCCGTTGCACAGCACGATGGGAAATCCGAAGCCGACCGCCTTGTAATAGATCGCGGTGCCGTCGGAGCTTTTGGTGAAGCCCTCCCGCAGCCGGATCAGCTGGGCAAGTTTGCCCGGATTCTTTTGTGTGACGGCCTTCCGCGGCCCTTTGCTTTTGTTCATAAAAGGCGGCGCAAAGTATCAGGCTCATTCTAACAAAGCAATGGTAAAATACCGTATTGACAGGGTTATTTTTAGTCTATATAAGGACCGACCATGCAAAGCCTCACCCTTCCTTCTCCCGGAAAAGTCAATCTTCGCCTGGAAGTCGTCGGAAAGCGCTCGGACGGGTACCACGAGCTGCGCAGCCTCATGGAGCGGGTCAGCATCGCCGACGAAATCGACATGAAAATCGTCGAAAAAGGAATCACGGTCACCTGCGACCATGAAGGGGTCCCCAACGACGAGAGCAATATCGCCTTCAAGGCCATCAAGGAGATCTTGGCCTATTCTAGCCGTAATGTCGGGGTCGAGGTACACATTAAAAAGCGCATCCCCGTAGCTGCCGGTATGGGTGGAGGCTCCAGCAACGCCGCCACCGTCATCAAGGGCATCAACCACCTCCTCAAGCTCAAGCTGACCAAAGAAAAGCTCATGAAAATCGGCCTTAAGGTAGGGGCGGACGTGCCCTTTTTCCTCTTCGAAGGCCCGGCCCTGGCCGAGGGCATCGGCGAGCAGCTGAAAAAAGTCAAGGCCATGCCTAAGTTATTATTTTTACTGGTAAATCCTAATATTCCCGTGCGCACCGACTGGGTCTACGGGCGCTACCAGCTCGAGGGGGGCAAGTTCAACGGGCAGGGCGAGGTCCCCAACGCCTACCGCACCAAGAAAGACGTCGCCAAGATCCTCCACAACGACCTCGAGCGGGTCACCATCAAAGAATTCCCCATCATCGGTGAAATTAAAGACGAAATGTTGAAATTGGGGGCCCTGGCCAGCCAGATGACCGGCAGCGGCCCCACGGTCTTTGGGATCTTTGCCGACAAGGTCAAGCTGGCCAAGGCCTTCGAGCGCATGGAGAAAAAGGCCCAAAAAGAGTGGAAAATTTTCATGGCCGAAAACCTGGACGCCGCCTGACCCTTCATTCCGCTTCTGGCTCCGCTTTGGCTTTCCTCGTGTATCGACCTGAAAAATATGATATTTTATATTAGGGTAAGCTCCGGCAGGAAACCGCCCCGTGGCGAAGGTGAGGCCGCATGGAAGTCACCGAAGTCCGAGTATTTCCCGTTAACGAAGAGAAGCTGAAGGCCTACGCGACGGTCACCTTCGACGACTGCTTCGTGGTCCGCGACCTCAAGGTCATCCACGGCAACAGCGGCCTCTTCGTCGCCATGCCCTCCAAGAAGCGCAAGGACGGCACCTTCAAGGACGTCGCCCATCCCTTAAATAACGAATTTCGGGCCAAGATCGAGACCGCCGTCCTCGACGCCTACGAGCGCGAGAAGGGCGCCCTGCCGCCCGCCGCCCCGGCCCCTCAGGCCCCCAAAATCGAGTCCAAGACCCCCGACCAGATCAAGCCCGAGGATTATGCCGCCCCGGACGACTGAGGGCCCTTTTTTCCTCTAGAAACATTGACAATCCGCGTACCTGCGTTGTAACTCGGTGCGCCCCTTTTTGGGGGTGGAATGGCTTGTTTTTTCGGGACTCTTCCCCCTTCAGCCCCCCAACCGGAGGGTTTCTTGACGAGAGGATTTTTTTGGGGCGTAGACAAGCGGTAAGTCACCGGATTTTGATTCCGGCATTCGTAGGTTCGAATCCTACCGCCCCAACAATAGGTTTTGGGAAAAGCTTGAAATGAAAATGATGCGACCCTTGGAAGACATCAAAATTTTCTCCGGCAATGCCAACTTGGGCTTGGCCCGGGAGATCTGCGACTCCCTCGGAGTGCCGCTCGGCGCTGCCCAGGTCAAGCGCTTCTCCGACGGCGAGGTCTGGGTCGAGATCGACGAGAACGTCCGGGGCAAGGACGTCTTCATCATCCAGTCGACCTCGCGGCCGGCCAACGAGCACCTGATGGAGCTGCTCATCATGATCGACGCGCTCAAGCGCGCCTCGGCCGAGCGCATCACGGCGGTCATGCCCTACTACGGCTACGCCCGGCAAGATCGCAAGGTCCAGCCCCGCACCCCGATCACCTCCAAGCTGGTCGCCGACCTCATTACCTCGGCGGGCGCCCACCGCGTGCTCTCCGTCGACCTGCACGCCGGGCAGATCCAGGGCTTCTTCAACATTCCCTTCGATCATCTCTACGCGACGCCGATCCTGCTCGATTACATCAAGGAAAACCTGATGAACGACCTGGTCATCGTCTCGCCCGACGCCGGCGGCGCCGAGCGCGCCCGCGCCTACGCGAAGCGCCTCGAGGTCGGTCTCGCGATGATCGACAAGCGGCGCACGCGCCCCAACGTCTCCGAGGTCATGAACGTCATCGGCGAGGTCGAGGGCAAGACCGCGATCATCGTCGACGACATGGTCGACACCGCGGGCACCTTGACCCAAGCCGCCCAGGCCCTGGCGGACAACGGCGCCAAGCGCGTCTTCGCCTGCGCCACCCACGGCGTGCTCTCGGGCCCCGCCGTCGAGCGCATCGAAAAATCCGTCTTGTCGGCCCTGGTGGTGACGAATACAATTTCGCAGCCCGAGGCCGTGCTCAAGCACCCCAAGATCAAGGTGCTGTCGATGGCCAAGCTGCTGGGCGAGGCGATCAGCCGCATCACCCACAGCGATTCGGTTTCTTCATTGTTCGTTTAGTTGTTTAAGGAGTCTGTCATGGAACGCCAACAGTTAACCGCCAACCTTCGGCAAAAGACCGGCAAGGGCGTCGCCCGCCAATTGCGCGCCAAGGGCGCGATCCCGGCCGTCCTCTACGGTCAGGGCCAAGAGGCCATGCCCCTCTCGGTCAACACCCGCGACTTCACCAAGGCGGTGAGCTCGGCCTCCGGCATCAACGTCATCGTCGACCTGCAGATCGAGGGCAAGGAGCGGATACCGGTCATGGTGAAGGACTACCAGGCCCACGTCATCGACCGCAAATTCCTGCATGTCGACTTTTTGAAGATCGACTTGACCAAGAAGGTCTCGGTCGAGGTCCCGATCCAGCTGGTCGGCAAGGCCCCCGGCGTCAAGGAAGGCGGCATCCTCGAGCACATCACCCGCACCATCAAGGTCAACTGCCTCCCGACCGCCATTCCCAACGCCCTCGAGGCGGACGTTTCCGGCCTCAACATCGGCGATAACATCCACGTGCACGATCTCAAGCTCCCCGAGGGCGTCGAGCTGGTGCCGGGCTCCGACGAGACCGTCGCGGCCGTCGTGGCGCCGGTGGAAGAGGTCGCCACGACCCCCGAGACCGAGGTCGTCCAGCCCGAGGTCCTGACCGAGAAGAAGCCCGCCGAGGGCGAGGCCGAGAAGAAGGTCGAGAAAAAGGAAGAGAAGAAAAAGTAGCCTGCCATGCCCAAGCTCATCGTCGGCCTCGGCAATCCCGGCAAAGAATACGAAAAAACCCGACACAACGTCGGGTTTTTTATCGTCGACCGCCTGGCCGAAGAGTGGGGTGCGGACTTTCGCCGGCAGAAGTTCCACGGCCACTACGCCGAGCACCGCGAGGGCGACGAGAAGATCCTGTTGGTCAAGCCCGAGACCTTCATGAATTTGAGCGGCCGCTGCGTCGGCCCCTGGGTCGACTTCCTCAAGCTCGAGGGCGGCGACCTGCTGGTCGTCCATGACGAGCTCGATCTCCCTTTCGGCCGCATGAAGGCCCAATTCTCCGCCAGCGCCGCCGGCCAAAAGGGGGTGGCCTCGATCATCGAGGCCCTGGGTCATAAAGACTTCTGCCGCCTGCGGGTGGGCATCGGCCGGCCCCCGGCCCAAAGGGGAGGGGCCGATCACGTCCTGGCCGCCTTCTCGAAGGAAGAGCGCAAGATTTTGGACGAAGAGCTCTTGCCTAAGGCCTCGGAAGCGGTGAAGATCTTCGTCAAAATGGGGCTTGACCCCCTGATGCAAATGGTTAATACCAAGCGCCCTAATTGAATATGCATCCTGCTTGCTCCCTTTAAGGGGGCCCTGACCTAAGGACCATAAGGAGGAAACATGCGCGAGTACGAGACGATCTACGTCCTCAAGCCGGACCTGCCCGGCGACCAAGTCAAGACCATCCAAGAAAAACTCAAGGATATCATTACCAAAGGCGGCGGTCACATCCTGCACCACGTCGACTGGGGCAAGCGCCGCCTGGCCTATCGGGTCGAGAAGTTCACCCAGGCCCAATACCTGTACCTGCAATACCTCGATCAGGGGGCCTCGGTCGCCGAACTCGAGCGCATCCTGAAGTACGACGACCGGGTGCTCAAATTCCTCACCGTCAAGGTTGACGAAAAGGTCGACCAGGCCGAACGTCTGGCCCGCGCCGGCGAGGCCCCGCTCCCGCCGGAAGAGGTCTTTCACGAAGAGCCTGTCTACGACCGTCCGCCCCGCGATCGCTACGGCGATCGCCGGCATCACGAGGGCGGCCACGGCCATGGGCGCGATGCGAGCCCCGCCGACGAACCCGCCATTGAAGGCGTTGAAGAATAGCCCAAGGGAGAAGCATTTATGGCCTATGCGCAACGACCCAAGACCCGCAAACGCAGCTTCAGCCGCCGTAAGGTGTGCCGTTTCTGCGCCGACAAGGATTTCAAGCTGGACTACAAAAGCCCCAAGCTGCTCGGTCTCTTCATCACCGAGCGCGGAAAGATCATTCCTCGGCGCATCACCGGTAACTGCGCGCTGCACCAGCGCGCCTTGACCACCGCCGTGAAGCGGGCCCGCACCCTGGCGCTGATCCCCTTCACGGCGACCCACGCCTAGCCGCGGCGAGGCGTCATGGAGGTCCCATTGCCTAGCACCGGAGGATCGCGGCCGCTGAGCCTGTTCGGCGCCTTGGGGTTGGGGCTGATGTCCCTGCTGATGTACTTGAGCGGCCTCCTGGTTTGGTTGACCCCCTTGCCCTTGCTCTACGCCTACCGGCGGGCGCGGGGGATCAAGGCCATGGCTGGGATCCTCCTGCCGATGGCGATCCTGGCGGCGATTTACGGGGCGCTCTTGCCCTTCGCGACCGATCGGCTCGGCGCCGAGGGGGCCTTGAAGCTGTTTTTTTGGGTTCCCGGCCTGGGCCTAGGCCCCACGGTCGAATCCTGGAACCCGGCGGTCTTTGGCATCGCATACTACCTGTTTTTCGCCCTGATCGGCGTGCTGCTCGGCGAGTTCGAGGCCCAGCCCTATTCGATGACGCGGCTGGTGGGGCAGACGGCGGCGATCGTCTTCCTCTTCCTGGCCCTGTGGCTGGCCCTCTACACTTGGGGTACCTGGGGCGATTTTGTCCGGGGCTTGGAAGGTTACTTCGTGAAGATGCTCCAAGAAATCACGAAGGCGACTCCGGCCGACGAGGAAATGCAGGTCCAGTGGGCCATGTTGAAGGACCATGCGGAGGGCATCGCCTACTACGCGGTGCGCCTGTTGCCGGCGATGGTTTTCAATCTGTTGCTTTTCGTGCTGTGGCTGAACATCGTCGTGGCGCGGAGGCTGTTCGCGGCCTGGGGCGGCGTTTTTCCCTTCCTGGGCGAGCTGAAGAACTGGCGATTGCCCTTCCTGGGCGTTTGGGTGGTGATCGCCTTCGCCTTCCTCTGGATCTTCGACGCCTACGTGCTCAAGCTGGACTGGTTGAAGGTGGCGGCGCTCAACGTGTTCATCGTTTTTGCCCTGATCTATTTCTTTCAGGGCCTGGCGATCGTGGCCTTCTACCTGAACCGTTGGTCGCTTTCGCCGATGATCCGCCTGGTTCTGTATGCGGTGTTGCTGTTGTTCTTTCAACCTTTGAGCTTTTTGCTGGTGGCCTTCGGATTTTTCGACTCGTGGTTCGATTTCCGCAAGCTGGTCCCGAAGTCCGCTTAGTTTTCGACAAATATTAAGGAGTTCGAAATCTTCTATACATTTTTCATGGGCCTGTCCGGTCTGCACCCCCGCCCGGCCACCCATGAAAAAATGCATAGAAGATTTCGAAATGATTGATAAGGAGCGCGTTATGCAAGTCATCCTCCGTGAAGACATCCCGACCTTGGGCAAGGCCGGCGAGGTGGTGAAGGTCCGCGACGGCTACGGCCGCAATTACCTCTTGCCCCGCAAGATGGCCGTCCTGGCCGACGCCAAAAACCTCAAGGCCGTCGAGGCCCAAAAGAAGCAGATCGAGGCGCAACGCGCCAAGGATCGCCAAAAGGCCGACGAGGCCGCGGCCAAGCTGGCCAGCCTCGAGCTGACCATCGCCCGGGAGGTCGGCAGCAACGACCGGCTCTTCGGATCGGTGACCAAGGTCGAGATCTCCGCCGCTCTGCGCGAAAAGGGCGTCCAGATCGACAAGCACCTGATCGAGCTTGCGGCCCCGATCAAGACGATCGGCACCTACGAGGTCGGGGTGAAATTGCACCCCGAGATCCGCGCCGCCTTCAAACTCTGGGTCGTCCGCCAGGAAAAGAAATAATTTCGGCCCGGCGCCTTGACGCCGGATTTTTTTCGTGGTGGCTTCGGTAGGCCTGCGATTCGAGGGTGACCCCATGGCCGAGCGCCTCAGCAAAATTTCGGATTTCACCGAAGAGGGGCGCCGCCTTCCGCCCCAGGCCCTCGAGGCCGAGGCCTCGCTGCTGGGCGCCCTGCTCATCGACCCCGAGGCCCTCCACAAGGTTGCGGACCAGCTGCGGCCAGAAGACTTCTACAAGCCCGCCCATCAAAAAATTTTTCGCGCTGCGCTCCGGCTTTTCGAGAACAACGAGCCCCCCGATGTCATCACGCTCGCCAACGAGCTCACCCGCCAAGGCGAGCTGGAGGCCAGCGGCGGCGCGCCCTACTTGGCGCAGCTCGCGGCCTCGGTGGCCACTTCGGCCTCCGTCGTCTATTACGCGAAGATCATCCGGGAGAAGGCTATCACCCGCGGCCTGATCAAGGCCGCCACCGAAATCGTCACGCAGGGCTACGCGGGCGACGGCGACGTGGGCGGGCTGATGGACTTCGCCGAGAAGACCATCTTCGAGATCAGCGAGCGCAGCATCCAACAGGCCTTCGCCCACGTCCGCGACGTGGTGAAGGAGAGCATCAAGACGATCGAGCACCTATATGAAAACCGCTCGGCGGTGACGGGGGTGCCGACGGGCTACAAAGAGCTGAACCGGATCACCGCGGGCCTGCAGCGCTCCGACCTGATCATCGTCGCCGGCCGGCCCTCGATGGGCAAGACGGCCTTCGCGCTCAACCTGGCGACCAACGCGGCGCTGGAGACCAAACAGGCGGTGGCGGTTTTTTCCCTCGAAATGTCCAAAGAGCAGTTGGTGCAGCGTATGCTCTGCTCCGAGGCGCGGGTCGACTCTTCCAAGCTGCGCGGCGGCTTCCTCAAGCAGGGCGACTGGACGCGCCTGATCAAGGCGGCCGGCGACCTGTCGCAGGCGCCGCTTTATATCGACGATACCCCGGCGCTCTCCGTCCTCGAGATGCGGGCCAAGTGCCGGCGCCTGAAGAAAGAGCGCGAGCTGGGACTGATCGTCGTCGACTACCTCCAGCTGATGCGTAGCGACGTCACCGAGAGCCGCGAGCGCGAGATCAGCGACATCAGCCGCTCGCTCAAGGCCCTCGCCAAGGAGCTGCATGTCCCGGTGATCGCGCTCAGCCAGCTGAACCGCAGCGTCGAGTCGCGCACGGACCGGCGGCCGCAGTTGAGCGATCTTCGCGAATCGGGCGCGATCGAGCAGGATGCGGACGTGATCGCCTTCATCTATCGCGACGAGGTCTATAACAAGGACACGCCCGAGAAGGGCGTCGCCGAGATCATCATCGGCAAGCAGCGTAACGGCCCGATCGGCACCGTCAAGCTCAAGTTCTTCCACGAGTTCACCCGCTTCGAGGAGCTGGTCGAAACCTACGGCGACATGGTCCCCGACATGGGGCCGCCACCGGCCTTTTAGTCATGGCCATCTGCGACGTCAGCGTCATCATTCCTACCCATAATCGCCTGGAATTCCTGCGCAAGGCCTTGGGTTCCGTTCTTTCCCAAGAACCATCGCCCCGCGAGGTGATCGTCGTCGACGACGGCTCGACGGACGGGACCTGGGCATGGCTGGGCGCGCTCGCCGAGCCGCGCCTGCGGGCGATCCGGAAGGAGAATCAAGGCCCCGCCGCCGCGCGCAACCGAGGTCTGGCGCTCGCCTCCGGCAAGTACGTCGCTTTCCTCGACTCCGACGACGCTTGGCTGCCGGGCAAGCTCGAGGTCCAAGTCCGTTTCTTGGAGTCGCATCCCGAGTATAAGATCTGCCAGACCGAGGAAATATGGATCCGCCACGGCGTGCGCGTCAATCCGATGAAGAAGCACGCCAAGCCCTCGGGCTGGATCTTCGAGGCCTGCCTCAAGCTCTGCCTGATCTCGCCCTCGGCCGTCATGATCGACCGGGAGTTTCTCCTCGGGCTCGGCGGCTTCGACGCCGAATTTCCCGTCTGCGAGGACTACGAACTTTGGCTCCGCGCCGCGCTGCGGACGCCCGTCCGCACGCTCCCTGACCGCCTCGTTGTCAAGCAGGGCGGCCACCCCGACCAGCTCTCGCGTGCCCACTGGGGCATGGACCGCTTCCGCGTGCGGGCCTTGGAGAAGTTGTTCGCCTCCGAAGCCCTCTCCGAATCCCAGCGCCGCGCGGCCACGGCCGAGCTGACGCATAAGTTAAAGATCCTATCCTCGGGCTTCGCCAAGCGCCGGCCCGAGCAACCCGATCCCTACAAGGAAAAACTCCGATGTCTCGAAGCGCCCTCGCCCTAAGGCCCCTCAAGTTCAAGACCCAGGTCAACCGCTACGCGGAGGGCTCCTGTCTCATCGAGATGGGCAATACCCAGGTGCTCTGCCTGGCCTCCGTCGAGGAGGAGGTTCCCAAGTGGCGGAACTTGGGCGAGGGCTGGGTCACCGCCGAATACGCGATGCTGCCGCGCGCGACGCACACCCGTTCTGCGCGCGAGTCGGTGAAGGGCAGGGTCTCGGGGCGCACGCAGGAGATCAGCCGCCTGATCGGCCGCGCGCTGCGCGCGGTGGTGGATTTTAAAAAGCTCGGCCCGCGCACCGTCACTCTGGACTGCGAGGTCCTGCAGGCCGACGGCGGGACGCGCTGCGCCAGCGTCAACGGCGCCATGATCGCCCTGGCTCTGGCCTGCCGGCGCCTGCAGCGCGAGAAGAGGATCGCGGCGTGGCCGCTCACCGACACCGTCGCGGCCTTGAGCGTGGGTTACGTCGGCGGAAAGCTGTGCGTCGATCTCTGCTACGAACAGGACTCCGCCGCCGACGTCGACATGAACGTCGTCATGACCGGCGACGGCCGCTTCGTCGAGTTGCAGGGCACGGCCGAGCACGAGCCCTTCAGCCTCGCCCAATCCCAACGGATGATCCGGGCCGCGGCCCAAGGCATCGAAAAGATCACCCGCATCCAGCGCCAAGCCCTGGCGAAGATCCTTCCGAAGGCCGGGAGGGGCCGATGAAGCTCGTCGTCGCGACCCGCAACGCCGGCAAGTGGCGCGAGATCCAGGCCATCCTCGAGGCGCCGGGCCTGGAAGTCCTCTCGCTGCGGGATTTTCCAAAATGTCCGGAAGTCGTCGAGGACGGGGCGACCTATCTGGAAAACGCGCGCAAGAAGGCCCGCGCCGTGGCCGAGCACTGCGGCGACTGGGCCCTGGCCGACGACAGCGGCCTCGAGGTCGACGCGCTGGGCGGTCGTCCGGGCGTCCATTCGGCGCGTTACGCGGGGGAGGGAGCGGGCGACGCGGAGAACCTGCAAAAGCTCCTGCGCGAGACGGCGGCGGTGGAGGCTTCCCGCCGCGGGGCCTGTTTTCGCTGCGTCTTGGTATTGCGGCATCCGGATGGGCGGGAATTTTCCGCGGAAGGAGAATTGCGAGGCAGCCTCGCGGATGCCCCGCGAGGGGCCGGAGGCTTCGGCTACGATCCGGTATTTCTTCCCACCGGCTTCGCGCAAACCTTGGCCGAGCTGAGCGCGGAAGAGAAGAACCGCATCTCCCACCGCCGCCGGGCCCTGGAGAAAATGAAGGGGGTCCTGGCGGGATTCCTCGGTGACTGAACCTGCTGCTGGCGGCCCAAACCTCCTTGTGGCCTCAGGCCTGCGATGGCTGGTCTGTCTATAATTAGCTGAAATTATTAATAAAATTAGATGTAACCCCTTGAAGAACGACGGCGTCTTAAAATGAAGAGGCCCACCTAGGGCCTTGGAGGTTCTTATGAAAAAGCCGCTTCGCAAAATCGTATTATCCTTGTTTACCGCCGCGATCGCCCTGGGATTCACCGCCAGCCTGCCGCAGCCGCTTCAAGCCGATCCTCCGCCCTGGGCCCCCGCCCATGGCTATCACAAAAAACACAAGAAAAAGGTCGTCTACAAATACATCTATTATCCCGCCCAGCAGGTCTATTTCAGCCCGGCGCGCGGCGGTTACTACTATCCTTACCGCGGCGGTTGGCGCTTCAGCATCAATCTGCCTTCGACCATTCGTCTGGGGCAAGGCATCAGCATCGACCTGGACGGACCGAGGCCTTACGTCTATCACCCGACGGTGATCCAGACTTATCCGGTGGTGGTGGTTCCTTGACTGGGCCGAATGGAAGGTTAGAAGACGAAGCAAGTTACCTGGAAAACGCTTGGGAAAAAGCCATCGCCCATAAACGTCTTAACTGGTTTTAATTTTTTTATATGGAAGCGCCTGAAGTTCGAGGATGTCCTTCAAAGATTCGAATTCTGGATCTTTGTGGACTAATATGGCCTGTATTTGCACGGAGCTGGCGGCGATCCAGCTATCTGCCACGGAAATAGAAAACTTGGCCTTTAGTTCTCCGGCGATTAAGCCCAGGCTTTCATTTGTATCTATTTTTTTTATCGGCAGCGCTTTTGTCTCAAGGAAGATCCGATAAGCTTCCTCTTGTCCTTGTTTTTGCCAAACGATATAAAATAGTTCCATAAACGTGATGAAGGATACCCAGACTTCCACTTTTCCGTAGCTTGCCTGCCTTAGGATGTATTCCACTTCATCTGCGCCGAGTTCCTCGTGCTTCAATGTCAAGAGGGCCGAGGTATCCAGTAAATAACGTTTCATGGTCGGTTTTTCCTCGGACTTCTTTCCTTTTTTCGGTCCAGGGCCCTGGCTTTCAATAGGTCATCTACCGAGACTTTGCTGTTCTTGTCGCGAAAGTCTTTGATGGGGTCTTTGGAAACAGGGAAAAGGATCAACATGCCTTCCCTCTCGAGCCATTCAATGGAGGTGCCGGGAAGCAAATTGAACTTTTCCCGGATGGAAGCTGGAATGGAAATTTGGCCTCGCTCTGTCACAACCGTTTGCATGATAAGACCTCCGTGTACATGATATATCATATATTTATCATGTAAAAGGTCAATGTTAGATCGGCTCATAAAACCCCCGGCGTGGGTGTCGTCATATCCACGAAATCCTGCGTATTATCTTGACTATCCTGGCCGTTGATTCGGCTCAGACTATGGCCGGCGACGACGTCGGGCGCTGGGGCTTCTTCGCCCAAAGGCAGTCCGTTGGCCGCGACGGGGGGAAGGCCTTCGCCATAAGCCAACGTGTCGACGAGATTTCCTTCACGATTCAGCAGCTGCACCCCGTCCGGCCCGTTCTGCGGGTCGAACTGGTCGAGGAAGTCGGCCCCCGACACGTTGGATGCGGTGGTCGAGCCGGTCTTCAGGTCCGCGATGAGGAAGATCCCGTCCTCCGGTAGGAGGGAGCCCGCCGGGAGCGTGATGCGCTCCGTCTCCGCCCCGTCCGCGCCGTTGATAAATAGGATTTGGTATAAGCCGATGTCCGAGCCCGGCGTGCCGTAGAGCTCGATGAAGTTCTCGCCGTCGGTGTCGCTGAGCTTCCCGTCGTAGAGCAGCTCCGAGATCACCAGGGTCTCCGGCGGAGGCCCGAAGACCGGGCCGCCGGGGCCGGTTTCGCCGCCGGGAAGCGGGTCGAGGCTCGTCAGCGGGACGTCGCCGTAGGTGTAGCGCGCGACGAAGCTCGCGGGGCTCTCGCCGGGCCTTTGGTTGAAGGGCAGTCCCCGCACCGAACGCAGGCGCGGCGTGACGACCAAGAGATAGACGCCGGCCTCCAAATCCACCGCAGGCGCCAGAGTCAGGCGCCGCTCGTCGTCCTCCAGGAAATACTGCAGCGGGACCGAAGGCAGCTCGCCCGAGGCGAGCTGTTCGGCCAATTCCTCCGCATCCGCCAAGACCTCCTCTTTGGGTAGGCCGGAGACCAGGGCGACCGCCGAGCCGTCCAGGGAATCGAGGGCGATGCGTTCCGAGAATTCCAGCTCGATCTCCGCCGCATCGGGCAGGGCCGCGCGGTCGGTCGGCCGCACTTCCAAGACGTAGGGTTGCTCGAGGAGCAGGGATTGAAACTCCAGCGGCGACGGCGTCCCGCAGCCTAGCTCAAGGAGCAGGGCCGCCGTCAGCAGGCCGAGGCGCGCGATTTTTTGGGGCGTGATGGGGGCGGCGATCATGGTTTTCCTCCGGAAGGGATTCGGGTTGGCTTTCGGGGTTTCGGGGCGGCGGCAGGGAAATCTTGGCGAGGCGGAAGAACTCGCCGCCGCTTAAGCTGTTGAGCCGCTCCATCCACTGTTGGGCCTTCAACCGCTCGAAGGGGTTCTGCGCCGTCTCCGGCTCCAGCTCGAAGCGGAGCAGCTGGGATTTCAGCTCGAAGTAGGCCTGGTGCAGGTCCTCCTGCAGGCGGCCGCGCAGCAGGTAGAGATCGCGGGACTCGCGGCTGATCTCGAGCTCGTCACGATTGAAGAGCAGCTCGTCCAGGGCCCAGACGGCCTTGACCTCGAAGCCGCGGTCGTTGCCGAAGTCCTGGTCGACGCGGTTGGATTCGGGACCGATGGTGATTCCCGAGGCGGTGACCGAGATGCTGTCCTGGATCACCGCGGTGTTGTTGTTCTGGGACTGCTGCTCGTAGCCGACCTGCAGGCGGGGCAGGGCGACGGCGCGGCGGGCGTTGCGCTCCCAGCGGCCGATCTTGGCCGGGTCGAGGCCGGCCCGGGCCAGGGCCGTTTGCTCCAGGCGTGCCAAGGGCGGGAGCGAGTCGGGGAGCGAGGCGGCGAGAATGGACGCGGGGAGGAGAAAGAGGGCCATCAGGATGGGGAGCAGGCGTAGGGTCATGCCGGACTTCTAAGCAGCTTTCATGCCAATCATTTTCTCCAATTATTTTCGGAGAGGCGGGGGAGGAACGAATGAAAACGGAACGGATCGCGGGCCAAGCGTAGCGATTTCGGACGAAAAAAAACGGCCCCGCTGCGGGGCCGTTTTTTCATCCGGGGCCGGGAGGCCCGGGAAGGGGATTACTGGAGGCGTCGGCGCAGGGCCAGGCCGCCCAGGCCCAACAGGACCCAGAGGGATAGGGCCGCGGACGTCGCCGCACCGCCGGTCGCCAGGCCGCAACCGGAGCCCTGGAACAGCGGGGTCGGGTTGACCGCGCAGGCGTTGTCGCAGAGGTCGTTGTCGTTGGTGTTGCCGTCGTCACATTCCTCGCCGGCGTCGACGATGCCGTCGCCGCAGGTGCCCTCTACTTGGCAGGTCGCGGAGCAGCCGTCGCCGTCCTGGATGTTGCCGTCGTCGCAGGCCTCGCCGGGATTGACGATGTCGTTGCCGCAGCCGGTGACGGTGCAATTGCTGTCGCAGCCGTCGTTGTCGGCGGTGTTTCCGTCGTCGCACTCCTCGCCGGCGTTCTGCAGGCCGTTGCCGCAGACGGCGATGTTCTGTTGGTAGAAGGCGAGGCAGTCGTCGGCCTTGGCCTTGAGGTTGGCCTCGCTGTTCGCCATGTCGGTGCCGGTGGCCCCGAGGATGCAGAAGGCCGCCGCGGCGCCCTGGCCGGGGGCGACGCTCGCGAATTTCACCGAGAGGGAGGATTCGAGGTCGCTGTCGTTGGAGGGGTCCGCTTGGAATCCCGTGGCGCCGTTGTTGACGATGCCGTCGCCGCAAAAATCGGAGTCGTTGTAGGAGAATTCGGAGGTGCATTCCAGCGAGCAACCGTCGCCGCTGGCGCGGCCGGCATCGTCGCATTCCTCGCCTGGGTCCAGGACCCCGTTGCCGCAGAGGCTGTTTTCGTCGAGGCAGCGATTGTCGCAGCCGTCGCCGTTGGCGAGGTTACCGTCGTCGCACTCTTCGTCGCCTTCCGGGGTGCCGTTACCGCAGGCCTGTCCGGCGACTGCGGTGCGGCATTTGGGCGAACAGGTGTCGGCGCCGCCGTCGGCGGGTGCGTTGCCGCCGTCGTCGCATTCCTCGGTGGGTTTGGTGTTATTGAGGAAATGCCGTTGGAGGACGTAGGGATCGGCGTGCTCGGGGTCGTTGTCGATGCTGTCCGTCATCCCGCAGCAGGTGCCGAGGAGGAATTGGTCCACCGGATTGTTCAACGAGGCCATTCCGATGGAATAGTTGTCGGGTCCCGGCTCGTCGAATTGAATCACCATGTTTCGGGCGGCGTCGAAGTCGCTGCTGCCGTCGGTGCTGTTGCCGTCGATGTCCCAGTCGTTGGCCACGGCGATGAACACCGGGCTGGCCGCAGCGCCGTTGTTGACGGCCCGCAGCTCGATGATGGCGTAGTCCTTCGTGTTGTTGACGTAGACGATTTGCTCGAGGGTCAGGGCGGTATTGTTGACCGACATGGTGATCGGGGTGAAGGGGGTGTCCGTTTCCAACACCAATTGATCCACGTTGGGAAGGTTGGCGAAGGGGCCCGTGAAAACGGCGAGTCCGTTGCCTAAAAAGTCCAAGGGGGTCAAGTCTGAGTCGCCAATGGCGACGCCGTTTCCGTCGGAGACGATGAAGTCGGTGGTGGAAGTATGGTCGGCTCCGTTGAATGTGAAATTGTAATCGTCGTCGGCCCCGCCCGTGTCGTCGACATCTAACGCCATCGAGCCTGGCCCGTTGCTGCCGTCCCAGGTGACCGTCAATGAAGCGGCTTGACTGGCGCCTGGGTAGGTCAGGCAGGCCGTTAGACAGGCGATGCCGATAAGAAATTTACGCATATTTTCCTCCGTTATGACTGAGTAAAGGGTTCCCGGATTTCATGGGAGTGCAGGAGCCTCTCTAATTTAGGGAGGGGCCGTATTCAACGAAAATCCTCTCGCATTTTGGACAAATTCGGCCTGTTTCCGGGGGGTGTCCTGCATCCTATTAGGGCGCCTTAGGGGTACAAGGTTTTGTACGACCAGTAATTCCGCATTACCAACTTCACGTAGAGATTCGTCTCCGAGAAAGGAATCTCCTCGACAAACTCGTCGATAGGCAGGCTCCCGAAGGATTCGTCCCATTGCCGCGCCCGCCCCGGGCCCGCGTTGTAGCCGGCGAAGGCCAGGGCCCAGTTGCCGCCGAAGCGGTCCAGCATGGCCTTCAGCTCAGCGGTGCCCAGTGGGATGTTGTATTCCGGATCGAAGAGATTCCCGGGCGGGATGCCCAGCGCCTTCGCGCGGCCCGCCGCCGTCGAGGGGATCATCTGCATCAGGCCCTGCGCATTGGCGCCGGAGCTGATCCAGGGCATGAAGCCGCTCTCCTGCCGCATCAGCGCCACCACCAGGTGCGGCGGCACCGAAAAACGGGCGGCGGCCTTTTCGATCAATCCGCGGTAGGCGTAGGGATAGAGCAGGCGGTTGCGGTAGCTCTCGGCCGAGGCGGCGTCGGCGAAGAGCCCCTTGAAGCGGTCCCAATACTTTTGCCCGAATTGCACAGGTATGAAATAGGCCGAGCTTTTCTTTCCGGCCTCGAGCAGTGCGGCCAGGCCCGCGGGATGTCCTTCGTTTTGCTTGAGCGCCGCCTCGACCTCCGCCGGGGCGAGCCGGCCCAGGCCGATCGGCACCAGGGCCTCCGCCTTGCGCAGGTGTAGGTCCCCGTGCGTCCCGGCCTTGCCGTCGCCCGCGCCCCGCGGCGCCGGCGGCGGCGCCTTCCACTCGGGCGGGACGGCCGGGGTCTCGGGGAAGGGCTCCGGACCCTTGGTTTTCTTCAGGGCCATGAAGCCGTAGTAACTATAAGGAGAGGCCTGGGCGGCCTTGGCGAAGGTCGCCTGGGCCTCGCTCTTTTTTCCCTGACGCTCCTGCACGCGGGCCTGCCAGTACAGGGCCTTGCCCCGCGTGGCTGCGTCGGCGGCGCCTTGTTCCATCGAACTCAGCCATTGCAGGCTCTCGTCCCAGTTCCCGCGCCGGTAGGCGTTCCACGCGGCGGCCCAGAGGGCCTTGTCGCGAAAATTCCCCTGTGGGTAGGCCTGGGCCAGGCGCCGGAAGACCTCGGCGGCCTCGGAGAGGCGGCCGGCCTGATGGGCGATCATCCCCGCGCGGTACAATGCCTCCTCGCCCTCGGGGGTCCCGGGATAGAGCCTCTGCACCCGCTCGAAGGTTGCGACCGCGCCGGCCTCGTCCTGGCTGCGCAGGCGGCTCATGCCCAGGTCGAGCAGGGCGCCGCGCGCAATCTCGACCGGCACCGAGGGGCCGGGTTCGAGGAAGAGCACGGCGTCGCCGTAGCGCTTCAGGTTGAAGAGGCATTCACCCTTTTTCACCCGGGCCAAGTCGCGCAGCCCGGGCTCCCCGCCGGTGATGATTTGTTCGTAGACTTGAAGGGCCTTCGTGTAGCTCTTCGCTTGAAAGAAGGCCTCGGCGCGCGGCAGGTATTCGGCCGTGCCCCAGGTTGGGGTCCGGCCTCCGGAGGCCTGCGTGAGCTGGCTCAAGGCCTGGTCGGCGACGGGGCTGGTCGGATACTTGAGGTAGACCTCCTTGAGATCGGCGAGCCCCGCCTCGGTCTCCTTCAGGGAGAGCTTGGATAAACCCAGATAATAGAGGGCCTCGCCGCGACTGGCCTCGCCGAGGCCGGGGAGGATTTTTTGCAGGTGCTCCTTGGCGCGGGCGGCCTCGCCCTGGGCCTGCAGCGAGCGGCCGATCTGGACCTGGGCGGCGTCGGCGAAAAGACTGCCGGGTTCGTCCCGCAACAGGGCCTCGAGGGTCTTGCGGCCGCCCTCGTTGTCGCCGGTTTCAAGCCGGGATTTGCCCAGGGCCCAGAGGACGTAATCCCGCAGCGGTCCTTTGGATTCCGCCTGGGAAGAGAGCTGGGCGACGGCGCTGCCGTAGTCCCCTTGCAAGAAAGATTCGTAGCCGCGCTTGAAGGCGGCCGGGTCGGCCCGCAGGCCGGCTGGGCAAAGGTAAAGACAAATCGCGATGGATAAAGTCCCGAGGAGAGATCGCTTCATGGGACC
The DNA here is from genome assembly GCA_030263375.1 of Deltaproteobacteria bacterium PRO3. Lineage (NCBI taxonomy): Bacteria > Deltaproteobacteria > Deltaproteobacteria bacterium PRO3. Next base: position 12,859 of record SZOV01000058.1, on the reverse strand, counting down.
TGTCTAATGAAAATCGCGAACCGTGGGTATGAAAAAAAGAGCCCTAATCCGAATAGGCCTGCACCATGGTGACCAGCTCTTTGGCGTTGCAGGCCTTGCTTAAGTAGCCCTTGGCCCCCAGCGAGAGGCTTTCTTCGGCGATCTCCTCGTCGGACAGGGCGGTGAGTACGACAATAGGGGTGCCGGCGAGCTCTTTGTGCTTCTTTAATTCGCGCATGAAGCCGAAGCCGCTCATGCCGGGGAGCATGAGGTCGAGCAGGATCAAGTGGGGTTTGAAGTCGACGGCCTTGTCGAGGCCTTCCTGCGGAGAGAGCGCGGTGTTGCAGTCGAAATGGTTGGCTTCGAGGGTCTCTTTCAGCAGGGTCAAGATATCGGGGTCGTCGTCGATGACGAGCACCCTTTTGGTCTTTGGGATCATCGGAATCTCCGCCTTACCCTGTGGCCACCGGACTCTTACCCTCAATGAACGGGAGGTGGATTTAGCAGAGACCCCGCCGTCTGTACAACCAATATTTGAGCCCGACCGCCTTAATTTTCTATTTTAGCCATAAAACCCCGCCTAAGGTAAGATCCAGACCGTGGCTATGGGCCTTTCCCTCAACTTTTTCTGGGCTTTGTTGGCCGCCTTCCTGGCCGGGGGCCTGGCCGGCTGGTGGGGCTTCCGGCGCAGGGCCGGACGGAGCTCGGTGGCGGATCCCAGGCGCCTGGAGGACAGCGAGCGGGCCCTGTCTTTGCTTCGGGCGACCCTCGACTCGACCGCGGACGGCATCCTGGTCGTCGACCTTAGCGGCCGGATTGTCGGATTTAACAAGAAATTCCTTGAGATGTGGCGAATTCCGGAGGCCATCATCGGCTCGCGGGACGACCGGGCGGCCCTGGCCTTCGTCCTCGACCAGCTGGAGGATCCCGAGGGCTTTTTGCAAAAGGTCCGCGACCTTTACGCCCACCCGGAGGCGGAGAGCTTCGACATCCTGCATTTCAAGGACGGCCGGATCTTCGAGCGCTACTCCAAACCCCAGATGATCGAATCCGAGGCGGTCGGCCGGGTCTGGAGCTTCCGCGACGTCACCGAGCTGGCCCGCACCACGGCCTCGCTGGAAAAACTTCACCGGGAGCGGACGGAGGAGATGTCCCGGATCAACGAAGAGCTGCGGCGCGAGATCGCGGAGCACGCCCGCGCCGAGGAAGAGCTGAAGCGCAGTGAGAAACAATACCGGGACCTGGTCGAGACCTCGCATGACCTGATTTGGTCGGTGGACGCGCAGGGCCGTTGGACCTTCCTCAACCGGCAGGCGACGCGGAGTATCTACGGCTACGAGCCGGAGGAGATGCTGGGCCGGCCCTTCACCGATTTCGAAAGCCCGGAACAGGCACGCATCGACCTGGAGACCTTCCAAAAGGTGAAGCAGGGGCAGCCCTTTTTCAAGTACGAGACGATCCACATCCGGAAGGACGGCAGGCCGGTTTACTTGAGCTATAACGCCATCGTGGTCCGCAACGACGCCGGCGAGGTCCTGGGGTCCACGGGCACCGCCTCCGACGTCACGGCGCGCCGCCAGGCGGAGCAAAAGCTCAAGGAGAGCGAGGAGCGAATCCGCACCATCGTCGACCACGCCCTGGACGCGGTGGTGGTCATCGACGCCGAGGGCCATATCATTTATTGGAATCCCCAGGCCGAAAAGATCTTCGGTTGGTCGGGCTTGGAGGCGATGGGGCGCAAGGACACCGAGATCCTGATTCCGCCGCGTTACCGGGATCTCTACCTGAGGATTCGCCGCCGTTTCCTGCGCAGCGGGCAGGAGGGCATGCTCAACCGCCGGGTCGAGACCATGGCCCGCCACGCCGACGGCCACGAATTTCCCGTCGAGATCACGGTCAGCCCCCTGCGTTGGGGAGAGAACTTCCTCTTCAGCGCCTTCATCCGCGACATCACCGACCGCAAGCGGGCGGAGGAGGAAATCCGGCAGAAGGGCCTCGAGCTGGCGCGCTCCAACAAGGAGTTGCAGGACTTCGCCTACGTCGCCTCCCACGACCTGCAGGAGCCCTTGCATAAAATTATCGCCTTTGGGGACCGGCTCCGGACCAACGCCGGAGAGGCCTTGGGCGAGAAGGGCTTGGACAGCCTGGAGCGCATCCAGAAGGCGGCGTTGCGGATGCGGCAATTGATCGACGACCTGCTGCAGTACGCGCGGGTCACGACGCGCGCCAAGCCCTTCGAGAACGTCGAACTCGAAGGGGTGGTCAAGGAGGTCTTGGGGGTCTTGGAGTTGCGGATCGCGGAGACCGGGGCCGAGGTCGAGGTAGGGCGCCTGCCGGCGGTTCAGGCGGACCGCTCGCAGATGCTCCAACTCTTCCAGAATATTCTGGGGAACGCCCTGAAGTTCCACAAGCCCGGCGAGCCTCCCCGGGTGAGCGTCTCGGGCCGCATGTCGGAGGACGGTTTTGCGGAGCTCGAGATTCGGGATCGGGGCATCGGGATCGACGCGAAATTCTCCGAGGTGATATTTAAACCTTTTCAAAGGCTGCACGGTCGTCAAGAATACGAAGGTACGGGCATGGGGCTGGCGATCTGCCAAAAGATCGTGCAGCGGCACGGAGGCGAGATCTCCGTGACCAGCGAACCCGGCGCGGGATCGACCTTCCGCCTGCGCCTGCCCAAGGAGCCTCCGGGTGAGCGGTCATAACCCTAGAAAAGTCGTGCTCTTGGCGGAGGACGACGAGGACCATTTTTTGTTGGCCAAGGATGCCTTCGCCGAGGCTAGGGCCGGCGTGGATTTGCGCTGGGTTCGCGACGGCGAGGAGCTGATGGACTACCTCCTGCGCCGCGGGGCCTACGCCGCGGATATCTCTGTGCCGCGCCCGCACCTGATCCTGCTCGACCTCAACATGCCGAAAAAAGACGGACGCGAGGCCCTGCAGGAGATCAAGTCGAACCCCGGACTGCGCATGATCCCGGTCGTGGTCTTCACCACCTCCCGCAACGACGAGGACATCCTATACACCTACAGCCTGGGCGGGAGCTTCATCCGAAAGCCGGTCCGCTTCGAGCAGATCGTCGAGGTGCTTCGCAATCTCTCGCGGTATTGGCTCGAGACGGTGGAGCACCCCTCGCGGCCGGAATCTTCCTGAAAGGAGAAATTGCCAGGAGGAGAGGGCTTCCGATACTATGTCCCCATGAGCTCGCCCGCCTGGCACGATCTGGGTCCCGTGCACGCGCTGAAAGGCGCCGCCCTGCGCGAGGTCGTGATCGGCAAGACCAAGATCGCGTTGACCTATCTCGACGGCAAGTTCGCCGCCATCTCCGGCGTCTGCAACCACATCGGCGGTCCCCTGGGTAAAGGGACGCTCATCGACGGCTACGTTGTCTGTCCCTGGCATTATTGGCGCTTCCACCGTGAGACCGGCGCGGTGCGTCCCGAGATGGGCGATTCGCGGGTGCCGACCTATGAATTGAAGGAAGAGGGCGGGCACCTCTGGGTCAACCTCGAGGCCGCCACCAAGCGCCACAAGGGCAGGCATGAGCCCCATCCCCTGGCCCGCGAGCCGAAGCGGGAGGAAGGTCCGCTGCGGGTCGTCGGCATCTCGACGACCGCGATGACGCGCGGCCATCCCCGCTATTCCACCTCCGACGCCCTGCTCGAGTCGGCCTTGGAGAGCGCCGCGCGCGACCACGGCGCCCTCACCCGCCTGATCCGACTCAACGATCTTAATTTCAAGAGTTGCGAGGGCTATTATTCGAAGAGCGCGCAGGCCTGCATTTGGCCCTGCGCGATCACCCAGTTCGACAGCAAGGACGAACTCGACCAGGTCTACGAGGCCTTCGTGCACTGGGCCGACGTGGTGGTGGTCGCGACGCCCATTCGCTGGGGCTCGGCGAGCGGGCTGTACCACAAGATGGTCGAGCGCATGAACTGCATCCAAAACCAGATCACCACCGCGGACCGGGTCTTGATCCGCAACAAGGTCGCGGCCTTCATCATCACGGGCGGGCAGGACAACATTCAATCGGTGGCCGGAGAGATGCTGGGGTTTTTTGCCGAGCTGGGCTTCATGTTCCCGACCTTTCCCTTCATCGCCCATTCCCTGGGCTGGTCGATGGAGAACATGGAGCGCAACGTCGCCTACGTCGAGCGCAGCCGCCAGCTACGCGCGGGCGCGAAGGCGCTGGTCGAGCGCTCTCTGGAATTCTCCAAGGTGCTGTTGGGGATGAAGGCCCCGAGCCACATCGAGCACGGCGGGCGCAAGGGGCAGTCTTTGGGCGACGAGATCACTTCCAAGGACTGATGACTTCGCCGGAATTTGTCGGCTTGGTCTTCGGCTTTCCCGAACCCGAGGGATTGCCGCTCGGGCGGGGCCGGACGGCCTTTTCCTTCTCCAGCTTCACGGTGACGCTCTCTTCCAGGCCGTCGAGGGTGATCTTGCGGCTCTTGTAGCCATCGCGCTTCACCTCGAGCTCGACCTTCTGGCCCGGATCCATCTCGACCTTCACCACGTTGTTGCCCAGATCCTCGCCGTTGCGGAAGACGCGCGCGTCCACGGGGTCGACGTTGACCTCCACCTGGCGCTTGAGCGAGGTGACCGTTGGAGCCGTGTCGACCGGGGCGGCGTCAGGCTTGGGCTTGTCGTCCGGCGGCGGAACGGCGGTGGGCTGGGCCGTGACGCCGTTGCTGCGGCTCAACGCGTAGAAGGCCGCGGCGAGGGCCGAGGCCCCGCCGATGCCGATGCCCGCGAAGATCGGCCAATGGCGGCGCGAACGGCGCAGGTTGGTGGGCGTGAGACCGGTGCGGAAATAATCGACCGGAAGGTCCGCGCTTTCCGAGCGGTTTTTGAGCTCGGTGACGGCGACGGGCACGAGGCCGGACTGCAGCTTGTCCAGCTCGACGATGATTTCGTTCATCGATTGGTAGCGATTTTCGGGGCGCTTGGAGATGGCCTTCATGATGATCGCTTCCAACCCGGGCGGGATGGGCTGCTTCACCGGCTGCATTTCGCTGGGCGGCACCGGCGTCACGTACATCTGCGCGTTGAGCGTCTCCTGAAAATTTTCGAAGTTGAAGGGGAGGCGACCGGTGGCCATCTCGTAGAGCAGCATGCCGAAGGCGTAGACGTCGGTGCGATGGTCGATCGTCGGCTGCCCCGCGGATTGCTCCGGAGACATGTACTGAGGCGTTCCGAAGGGCACGCCCGCCTGCGTCAGTTTTTCTTTGCTGCCGCCGTTGGCGATCTTGGCGATGCCGAAGTCCAGGATCTTGACGAAGTCGACCTTGCTGCCCTTGTTGATCAAAAAGATATTTTCCGGCTTGAGGTCGCGGTGGACGATGCCGGCCTTGTGGGCGTCGGCGAGTCCCTCCGCGATCTGCCGTGCGATGTTTACCAGACGCGGGATCGGCACCGGTCGATCGCCTTCGATCAGACCGTAGAGCGAGGTGCCTTCCAGGTATTCCATGACGAAATAGGGCGTGCCCTCCGCAAGCCTGCCGAAATCGGTGATCTCGATGATGTGAGGGTTTCCGATCATGCTGGCGGCCTTGGCCTCGTTGAGAAAGCGCTCGGCCATTTCTTTGGTCATGGCATCCCGGCGGAGCAGTTTGAGGGCCATCTTCTTGCCGATAATCTCATGCACGGCCTCGTAGACCACTCCCATGCCGCCGTGGCCTAACTTCCGGTTGATGCGGTAACGGCCTTCAAAGACGGTGCCGATATAGGGGTCGGGCGGCTCGGTGGGCGCCCTTGGCATGACATCCGCCGGAGTCACCGAGATATGGCCGTTAAGCGGGTCGGAAGGTTCGGGAACCTGGGACTCTTGCCAGGAGGTGCCCTTGCTGGGCCGACCGCCCTTGGGACCGCCCGGCGGCTGGCCCATGCTCATCATCAGGATCGGGGGAAGACCGCGGCCGTCGCCGCCGGCCACGGCGGGCGAGAGCAGGGCGCGCGCCTTTTCTTGCGGGCGGTATTTTTGCAGCTTCGCGGCCATGCCCAGCTCGCTCCGGAAGTCGGCAAAGCGCTCGCCCAAGGCGCGTTGGCCCAGGTGAGCCCCGACGCCCAGGCTGACCAGCGAGGCGAAGGTGTCGAGCAGGAAGGTGGAGCCCTCGACGCGGGGCCTGAGTCCCCAATGCTCCTCGAGCTTGTGCGAGGCGGTGAGGCCGACGAAGGCGCCGGCCTGGTGCGCCGCGAAGGGCAGGGTCGGGGCCCGGCCGCGCGCGACGAAACGAGTGCCCGGCCCGGCGAGGGCCGAGTTGACGGCGAAACCAGAGAGCTTCAGCGCGCCGATGGTGAGCGCCGAGCGCGCCAGGTCGTGTGAAAAGGGTCCGTTGGGATGCGGGGCGAGGGCGCGATTCAAGCCCGCGAAGGTGACGACCTCGGCGCCGTAGCCGAAGGCCCCCGCGCCGAGTTCGGCGCCGAAACCTCGCGTCAGCCAGGAGGCCGGGCGGCCCATCAGGCGGCCGAGGGCGGCGGTGCCGGCGACTTGGCCGACCAGCGTGGCCGCGATCATCGGCGCGATGACCCGCGCGTCGGTGGCGTCTTTGCAAAAACGGGAGAGCAGGAATTCGGCGCGCGGTCCCGCGGCGCCCTTGCCCTCGATGGCGTCGGCCTCGGCACGGGCCTTGGCGCGGACCGGGTCGGCGATGTCTTCTTGGCTTAAGCGCGAGAGCAGGGCGTAGGCGGCCTCGGCGCGGTGTTCGGATTTCAGCTGGATGCCGAGCGCCAGGAGATCGGTCAGAAGCAGACCTTCGTCCGTCTCGCGGCGGAGCTCGTCCAGCCGGGCGAGCAGGGCCTTTGGGGCCGAGCCGGGCAGGACGGGCAGCGCCCGGGCGAAATCGTCCAGCGCCGCGCGGGCGACGGAGGTCGGCGCGGGTGCCGGCTGGGCCGTGGCCGTCGATACTGCTAACGGCTGCGAGAGCCTGGAGGCGGTCATGAACGTACGCTCTCGGGCCGCGAGACCTAATGAGCCCATACCCCATTCAGGAGGGCGGCCGGAGAGTTCTTAATAAACATGATGGGGCAAGCGGGCGAAGGTCCTTCGCCGAGAAAGGTCAGACATGTGCCCCGTATTTTTGGCCTTTATCGTCGGTCGCCCGGGAAAGTTGCGCTCGGGCGGCGGCGAGACGGCGTCGGCCGGTCCGCTCCGTCAGCTAGGGTTTCTCAAGAATGGAAGAGAAAGGGGAGAAAATAATGCGAGCTTCGTATTTTATAAATTTTATAATTAAAATCAATAACTTATAACGCTGACTCGAAGGTCGTCTCCGGCTCGGTTTCGCTGGGTCCGATTCGGGGAAAAGGCATGCACCGCCGAATACAGCAGGATTTGCAATTTCTTGCGGCTCGGAAGGTCCTCCGCGGTGTCGGCGGCAAAAAGCCAGAGGTCCGCGGCGTTTGGGTCCATCCAAGGGGTGCTGGCCAGCGAAAAGATTTTAGAGAGGGGGAGGCCGGGACTTGTCTCGCTATTGATTTGCCACAGCGCGGTCGCGGCGAGCTCCTTGAGCTCGCCTCGCTCCGAGGCCTGGACGTGCAGCAGGGCGGACTCGATATTGTCGGAGGTTCCCCACGCCAAACGATCGCGCACCGCGTGGACCAAGGAGATCTCCCCCTCCTCCAGCCGGCGTAGCGATGGATCGCTTCGTTCGTCAGGCGCACCGGCAGCTTCGGCCAGGGTTTGGTAGCGGGCGCGGATGTCTTCCTCCCAAGCGCCGATCGCCAAAAGTCCTATCAAGCGCGTCTTGGCGCCGTCATAAGGCTTTAAATATCGGTAGGCGTCGGCCAGGCCCAGGGGGATCTGCTCTTGGAATAAATTCCTAGCTTGGTCTGGCTTGCCGAATTTGATTAGACGTTCGACCTCCTCTAGCCTTTTGTAGAATTGTTTTCTTCCCAGCGCCACATCGCCGTCCCCGAGGGTACGAAATCCCTCTTCCCGGACTTGGGTGAAATATTTCTTGGCATCCGCTTCGCGCCCCTCGCACAAGGCATGGTACGCCTCCAACAACGGGACAAAACCTCGGATTGCGGGATCGGAGTCGGCCTTGGCGAATCGCAACCATACCGCGAAATGCTCCGTGGCTAATATTCGGAGCCGATCCGGGACGAATTGCGGATCCGCTGGACCCGGAAAGGGAAGTTGCGCCCGGGTCAGAAAATCAAAGGGCACTAGGAACGAACCTTTCAATAAGTCGATCTTATCCCCCAGGGGGAAGTTCCGCCATTCTGCCAAGTAAGTTTCCAGCAACTTCACATCTTCAAGGTGGCGGGGGAGGGACACTGCTATCCGTGCCGCTCTATCCAAATTTCCTTCCAAAATCTCGGCATCCGACAGTTCGATCGGGGGCATTCCCCTAACCGCTCGGTTCTCCGCAATTCGGGAATTCACCGCAAATCGCTCGGCTCGAGCTATCCAATGTCCGGGGCTTAGGGCTATGAGTTTGTCGTAGTAATCGCGGGCCGGCACCCAGTTTTTAGCCTTGGCTTCCAACCTCGCGAAACCGTGGAGGATGCCTTTGTCCTGGGGCAGTAACCGGTGGGCTGCACGGTAGCAGGCCAGGGCCTTTTTGAATTCCCCTGTTTCAAAATGGTTTTTGCCATTTTTGCGGAAGATCTCCGCCTGCCGTAGAGCTGCAGGGTGGGGAGGAATGGCTCCTTCGATGTCCGGGGCGAAATTTTGCGTAAGCAAGCGCGTCGGGAGATGGTCGTATTTCTTCGTAAGCAGGTTGAATAGGTGTGTGCCTTCGAAGGATTTTTCCGGACCCGCCGGCGGATCGGAGAATGTGGGCACAAAGGGGTCGCGGGAAAATCGGCCCCACGGAAAAAGAAATTCATCCTTACTACGAGGAATGGATGGGACCATAGCGGCTTATCTTCAAAAAGCAGCGGTGAAGCCCCGAAACGAGGCTTCACCGCATGGAGTGAAAGGGAAATCGGATTACTTCTCGGCCAGCTCTTTCAATCCCGCCGCCGCCCTGTCCTGCTGTTCCTTGTCCTTGGAGAAGGTCTGGACGGCCGCGTAGAGCAGGGTCCGCATCTTGGGTCGGCCGCCGAAGGTCCCCATCGAGTCGGCGTAGGTCATCAGGGTGCCCGCGGCCTCCGAGCTCATCTTCGGCTTTTTGGTGAGTTCGACGACCTTAGAGAGCGGCAGGATGCCGGGGTCCTCGCCTTTGGCGACCTGGGCCAGCTGTGCGGTCGCCTGATCCTTCAGCTCGCCCTTCTCGGTGGCCTCGACGTCCTTGAGGGCCTCCTCGAGCGTGTTGGCCTTGCCGAGGGCCAGGCGGTCGCGGACCGCGTGGACCAGGTTCAGTTCCTTGCGGGCCTCGATGGCGAGCTTGTCTTGTTCCGTCGGGTCTCCGCCGACCACGTCGACGAATTCTCCGAACATCGACCAAAAGCTGTTGGCCTGCTTCGCCCCTTCGGCATGGCGGGCGTTGACGTCCTCTTCCCAGGCCGCGATCGCGACTAGGCTGACCAGGCGGGTCTTCTGCGCCTCGAACTGCTTGAGGTAGATGTAGGCGTCGGCCAGGCCGGGAGGGATCTCTTCTTGGTAGATCTTCTCCGCGCCCGCGGGGTCGTTGGCGGCGAGGGCCTTCGCGGCCTTCTCCATCCGCTCCTGCAGGAGCTTCTCGCCTTTCTCTGCGTCGCCGTCGCCCAGGGCCTTCAGGCCCTCCTCGCGGACAACCTCGAAGGCCTTCATCGCCTCGTCGGTCTTGCCCTCGCAGAGGGCCTGGTAGCCCTCGAAGAGGGACGCGAGGCGTTGCAGGGCGGGGTCCTTGTCGGCCTTCGCGAAGCGCGCGAGGACGCCGAAGATTTCCTTGATCATGAGCCCGAGCTTTTCCGGGATGAGCTCGGCGTCCTTGGGGTCCTGCGCCGGCAGCTGGGCCAGGTCCAGGGTGTCCATCGCCATCGCGAGCAGGGCCTGGCAGGCCTTTTCCTTTTCGGCCTTCGGCTTGTCATGAAGTGTCGCGAGTTTCTGCTCCATGACCTTCAGGCCCTCGATCTCCTTGTCGGCGTTGTGCGCCAAGAGGGCGGCGCGGTCCACGGCCATCTCGAGGGTCAGCATCTGACCCATCTTGACGAATTCGGCCTGTTGCTCCGGCTTGATCTTGGGGGCCATCCGCTGCATCTGCATCAGGATCGCCTGGTTGGCGTCGCTGCGCAGGGCTCGGACGACGAGGAGGCTCGGGTCGGAGGCGAGCAGCTCATTGTAATGGTCGTGGGCATGCAGCAGGTTGCCGGTGGCGTGCTCGGCCTTGGCGAGGCTCAGCAGGATTTGCGTGTCGCCGGGGTTGGCCTTGCGGGCCATCTCGTAATAGGCGAGGGCCTTTTTGAAATTTTCCTTTTTGAAATACTCGTCGCCCTTGAGGCGGAAGCTGTTGGCCTTTTTCGCGTCCGCGGGAGTGACTTCCTTGGCCGGCGTCTCGCCCTGCGGGGGCTTCGCGGTCAGCGGGTGCGTCGGGACGCGGCCGGACTTCTTCAAAATGCCGTTGAGCAGATGGCTGCCCTCGAAGGGCTTCGGCTTAGCGCCTTCGGTTCCGCTGGCGCCGGCCTTGGGGTCTTCGGGTATCGGAGAAACGGGGACGGGCGAGCCGCCCGATGCAATCGGTGGGGTCATAGGAGTGCCTCCTCAAAATAGACAAACGTTGTCGTTGAAATGGAGGCGAGCGGACGAGCTATCCCTAACACTCCCCTCGTTCCATCCCCGAATTTCCAAAACGTTCCCCGGCCTCGACGCGGCCCGATTCAGGTGTGCGCCCGGATCGGATAAAGAAAGGCTTGGTGGGCCGCGTCTCAGCCGTTTCATGGAAATGCAACGGGGATGCCAAGAAAACGCTGGGTTTAAGAGATGGAATTTTAAGGAAAATTCTTCGGCTTAGCTTGCGGCCGGACAGGCGGAGAAATTCACAATAAGAAGAAGGTTCACAAAACGTGATGTGATTTCACTTCCAGGGGCTGATGACCTCGCCCGGTTCCGGCTTCTTGGGCGGTTTGTCTTCCTTGGGCGGCTTCGGCGGCTGGGGGACGAACTCGCGCTCGAGGCGCACCGTGATTTTTTCCTGGCTTCCGTCCACGAGGATCTTTTTCGTCTTGTAGCCGCGGTGCCGGATCTCGAGCTCGACCGGAGAGCCTGCCTCGACCTCGAGGGGGCCGGGGCGGGAACCCAAATCCTCCCCGCCGCGAAAGACACGCGCGTTTTTGGGGACGAGGCTCAAGGTGACCGAGGTCCGTTTCGGCGGCTCGATCGGCACTACGGTGATGCCGGCGTCCGGCGCGGCTGCGGCGGTGTCGGGTTTTTGCGGCGCGGCGTCCGGTGCCACGGGCATGGCGTCGGGGGCTTGGCCTTGGCCGCGCTTCGTCGACAGCAGGGCCGCGGAGACGGCGAGGGCTCCGACCCCGGCGCCGCCCAAGCCGACGAAGAGCGGCCAACGGCGCCGCGGCGGGACGATGAGCGTGTCCGAGCGCCGCGTGAGGATTTCGGTCGGGATGGCCCGGGCCGAGGGCGGGAGCGGGTATTTGGCCTGAAGCCGCTCCAGCTCGCGGGAGACATCGAGCATGGAGGAGTAGCGATCGTCGGGGGCCTTCTGCATGCTCTTGGCGATGAGGGCCTCCAGTTCCGCGGGGATCTTTTGCGGCGAGGCCTCGCGCAGGGGAGGGGCGTCGTCGACCAGCTGCATCCGCATGATCTCGAGGCGATTGGGTCCGTCGAAAGGCACTTTGCCGCTGGCCATCTCGTAGAGCAGGACCCCGAAGGCATAGATGTCGCTGCGCGGGTCGATCGTCTCGGCCGTCACCTGCTCCGGCGACATGTATTGGGGGGTACCCACCGTTCGGCCCTCCAGGGTGAGGCGGCGGTCGCTGTGCACCATCTTGGCGATGCCGAAATCCAGGATCTTGACGAAGTCGCGCTCCGTGCCGTGCTTCACCAGGAAGATATTGTCGGGCTTGAGGTCGCGGTGGACGATGCCCTGGCGATGCGCGGCGAACAGGCCTTCCGCGAGCTGGCGCGCGATGTGGATCAGGCGCGGTACCGGAATCGGGACCCCGTCCCGGATCAGCTTCGTCAGCGGCTGGCCGTCGAGGTATTCCATGGCGTAATAGGTGGAGCCGTCGTGCAACCGGCCGAAGTCGCTGATATTGACGATGTGCGGGCTGCCGATCCGCGAGGCGGCCTGCGCCTCGGTGAGAAAGCGCGCGGTGGCCTCCGGGTCGGCGGCGATGTCCTCGCGCAGGACCTTGACCGCGAACTTCTTTCCGAGGACCTCGTGCGTGGCGAGATAGACCTTGCCCATCCCGCCGATGCCCAGTTGGGCCTCGACCCGGTAGCGCCCGTCGACGACCTGACCGAGCAAGGGATCCACGCTCGCGATGGGATCGACGATGACGTTCGGCGCCTCCACAGGGGCGAGGCTGTCGCCTTTGGGTGCGCCGGATCCGCCGTCGTTGGAATTGGAATTCATCATCAGCCAGGGACGTAGATTCGCGAGGCGGGGTCCCGCCGCGAGGCCGCCGCCGGCGAGGGACGCCGAGAATGCGGGGCCCGGCGAAACCGCGGGGAGGTTCGGCAGCGGAGGCCGAGGCAGCGATCGGGAGCGGACTTCCAATTGGCGATGCAGTTCGGCGTAGCGCTCGCCCAGGACCTTGTGGCCCAGGCGCAGGCCGACGCCGAGGCCGATCAGGGCCGCGAGCGAGTCGAGGAAGAGGGCGCCGCCGTCGGCATGGGGGCGCAGGCCGAGCCGCGCCTCCAGCGCGTGGGCGCTCATCAGGCCCAGCAAGGCCGTCGATTGAGAGAGCAGGAAGGGCGACAGGCCGGGCGCTCGGCCGGCGGGCGCGAGCCGGCGGGCGAAGCCGTTTCCCGCGGCGCCGAAGAGCTTCAAGGCCCCCA
>SZOV01000057.1 GCA_030263375.1 Deltaproteobacteria bacterium PRO3 | reverse complement strand
CAACTTCAACCCTCCCAACACCAAATAGCTCGAGGCCAAATCCCTGCCGACGGCGCCCGGGCCCCAATCCTGCTCCCGGCCCAAGGCCTGGTTGGCCAGGCGCCCGGCGAAGGTGAAGGCCGGGGCCTCGAGGGCAAAGCCGGCCAAGGACGCCGCGGCCCTGGCGCCGAAGCCTCGCGTGAACAGATTCGCCGCCGGACTGGCGCTCAACCGCGCCAGGCTCGCCAGCCGAGCCAATCGAAACACGGTGACGGCCGTGCCCATCGCGAACAAGGCCGCCGGATCGCTCGCTTCGCCCGCCAGGCGCCGGAGCAGGAATTCCGCGCGCGGCCCCGCGGCGCCGCGCCCTACCATCGCGTCCAAGCGGCGCGCGGCACGGCGGGAGAATTCCTCCGGAGCGGCTTCCTGGATACGCGCGTAGACGCGGGCGGCGGCCTCGATCTCGCCGGCGGATTCGCGGCGCAGGCCGTAGGACAGCAAGGACTCGAAAAACAATTCGGGATCCGACTCGCGCGCCAAGGCGCGCAGCTCGGGGTTGGAGCCCAGGCCGGAAAGCCAGGATTGCGGCGCGAAGCCGGTATTTATGGGAACGACCGTCGACATCTTTCACCCGGAACCTAAGACAGGGAATGCCTTAAATTCGGGCCAAGATGGCGGAAGTTGCGCGATTTGCCTAGCGATTCGGGAAACTGAAATAGGAGGCGGCCACCGAAAGTCCGACCAGGACGGCGGCGAAGATCCAAAGGGCGGTCGTGGAAAAGAGGGGAAACATCGTGGCCTCTCAGTTGTTGGACACCAGGTTGGGGACTTTCAAGAGGGACTTCAGGGTGGCGCCGAAGAAATCGAAGACCTGGTTCATCAGGTCGGTGGCGCCGGCGTTCTTGGCCTTCAGGTGGCGGGCCAGCTCGAGGTAGATCGTCTGGATCTCGTGCTTGAGGCCCCGCGAGAAGAACAGGGCCGTGGGGTCCTGTTGCATCGCCGCGTGGTAGCCGCGGAAGGCCTGGCTGAACTTTTTGTGGAATTCGAGGGTAAAGAGCGCCTTGGCCATTTCCTCGGGGCAGAGGTCTTGGAGCCTGCTGACCAAGTCTTCGATTTCGATGGGGTTTTTCGGCTCACTGGAGCCGCGGTTTTCGCCTAATTCCCGTATCGCCATGAAAGGCCTCCCACGATGAATTTATCGGGGCTTTTTGGGAATCGTTGCTCGCTCTTAAACTTGGATAATATCGGAAATAGCCTCAAAACCGCGCTTAGGTCTCGACCGGAAGAAAGTTTTGAGCCAACGTGATGAAAGGACTGTATTTTGAGTCAGCGTATCGAAGAGTGGTGAAACACAAAATATGCCGCGCCAATAGGCCCGATAGAATAAGCCAGAGGGTCGATCCAGCATCCCGCCGCCTCTTCGTCGCTGAAATTGCGGAACCAATCACCGGGCCAAACCAGGGTCCCTCCTCCCTCCTGAATAGTATTTCCGGCCGCGTCGGTGATGTCGTAGCCCATACTATCCTGCCAGGCCTGTTGGGCCCGCAAGCGCATCCCACTGTCTCCGGAATCTCTCCGCAAGGAGTGCAGGATTGCCCGAGCGGCCTCGTAATTCGCGAGGGAGCGCAATTCTTGGGCACAATCGAACATCCGACTCTCGACGCGGGATGGATCTTCCCCACCCTGAATGCTGCAGAGGGACTCCATTTCCTCCCGAGTCATAGAGGGATCGCCCCGATCAGCAAGGTCCACTGCTTCCGGTTCATGGGGCGCAGGAGGGGAAAAATATTCGGAAATAGCTCGTTGAATTTGAGACCAGCTGGGAAAGGGCATGTGGCACTCCCTAAGACGGGTGCCCTTCCCAATATTATCGCTAGCGGCGGATCAAGAGTTGCGCCGTAATGGTTTTATCTCAATAACCTGAAATCATTCGTAATTTAATCGATAGTCGCGCCGCATCAAGTCTTGCACCGTGCTGCCGCCCGAGTTGCCGCTGCGGATCCAGCTGATCGTGAAGACCCCGTCGTCGGAGACGTGGGCCTGGACGTTGGAGTTGGTGTTGCCGGAGGCGATGACCGAGAAATCCGCCGGCGTCGTGAAGCTGCTGGTACCGTTGTAGACCCGCGCGAGGATCTGCCCGCCCTGCTCCCAGGCGAAGAGGAAGTTGCCTCGGTGGTCGTTGGCGATCGACATGGTATTGGCGAGCCCGCTCGAGGTGATGCGGAAGGGGCTCTCGCCGGCCGGGCCGCCGAGGACGGCGCCGAAAATGCCGCCGCCTTGGGCGTTCCAAGCGGTCATGATGGAGCCTTCCTCGTTGATCGCGACGCTCAGGCTGGCGGTGGAGGAGAATCCGGAGGTACTGATGTTTTGGTCGACGTCGCCGGGCGTCACGCCGTGGAAGCTGCGGACGTGAACTTGGTTGGAGCCGCTGATCTCCGCCAGGACCCAGGTATCGCCCTCGCCTCGGGCCACCGCGTAGTGGCTGCGGGAGGCGGGCTCGGAACCCAGATTGAGCGAACCGGTCTGCGTGCCGTCGGCATTGAACGAAGTTGCCACCAGCTGCCCATTGCCGTCGCGGTAGACGGCGACGAAGCCGCTGCCGGTCGAGACAACCTGCGCATCGGGGACGTTGGCGCGGTCGGCCGCGCCGACCAGGGTGATGTCGCCGCCGATCGGGCTGCCCGAGCTGGAGATGCGCCGCGCGACGATGCGGGCGGTGCCGGGATCGCCGTCGGTGCGGGTGTAGACGACGACGGTCTCGCCGTTGTCGAGCATGGCCGCCGAGGTGTTCAGGTGCCGGGCCGTGGCCTCGTTGCTGACCGTCGAGACGCTGCCGCCGGTGCCGCCGCTGCGGACGAAGGCGAAAGTGCCGGTATTGGCGGGCGTCGTCGAATCGAAGACCGACCAGGCCACCGCATTGCGGGCGCCGGCGCCGGTCAAGTCGACGCCGTCGAGGTTGCCCGCCAGGGGCGCGGCGTTCATCGCCGACTCGGGGCCCAAGGGGCTGGCCGAGGAGATGGGATCACCCGGGGGCGGCGGCTCGCTGGGCGCGCCGCAGCCGGTCAGCAGGGACGGAATCGCCAAAAGGGAATACTGATAGGGAGATTCGCTCCACAGGGGGTTCACCCGGCGCGAGGGACCGAAGGCGTCGTTCAGCAGTTGGGAGCGGGAGACGGTCGCCAGCGAGGAGACCTCGCCGCCGAGGGCCGCGGGCTCGGGAGCCGCCGT
The DNA here is from genome assembly GCA_030263375.1 of Deltaproteobacteria bacterium PRO3. Classification (NCBI taxonomy): domain Bacteria; class Deltaproteobacteria; species Deltaproteobacteria bacterium PRO3. Next base: position 38,708 of record SZOV01000057.1, on the reverse strand, counting down.
GCAGACCTGCTCTTCCTCGGGAATCAGGCGGCAGACGCCCTCGACCTCGTCGTAGACTCCGGGAAGGAAAATTTTATTCGGTGGAGACATGTTCGCTGTTTCCTATCAATTGGTGGATGAAGCCGCCCAAGAGTCCGCCGCCCAGGATGAAGACCTCGAGACGCAGGTCGGGCAGAATCGCCCAAGGGGACAGCTTGAGGAACCAGATCGCGATCGTGCTAAAAAGGAGCCCAAAGCAGGCCCCGGATAAAAAGAGCTTCATAATGACCGTCCCTATAAAGATCGGGTGGGAAAGACAAAAGTTGCGGCCGGGGACGGGACGCGTTAGGAAAGTATTTCAAGCACTTAGCCAAAGGAATCGGAAAGCCCCATGCCCGCCAAGGCCGCCCTGCCCTCCTTGTTGTCCCGCCGCTCCCGGCAATTGCGCTCGTTTATCGCGATGGACGTGCTGGAAAAAAGCCAAGGCATGGCACAACTGGGCCACGATGTCATCAGCTTCTCGGTGGGAGAGCCCGACTTCCCGGCGCCGAAGGCGGTGAAAGCGGCCGCCATTCAAGCCTTACGCCGCGATTTCACCAAGTATACTCATTCCTTAGGCCTCCCCGCCCTGCGCGAGGCCATTTGCAAGCACTACCGCAAGCGCTACGGGGTCGCGATCCACCCCGACCAGGTGCTAGTCACCGCCGGCACCTCCCCTGCCATGCTCCTGCTCTTCGGCGCCCTGCTCGAGCCCGGCGAGGAGGTGGTCCTAAGCGATCCCCATTACCCCTGTTACGCCAATTTTTTGCGTTTCGCCGGCGGCAGGCCGGCCTTCGTCCGCGGCCGTGAGGCGGAGGGCTTCCAGCTGAATCCCGAGGCCGTGAAGAAAAAACTGCGGCGCAGGACGAAGGCGATCCTGATCAACTCGCCCGGCAATCCGACCGGGACCTTGCTGGACGCGAAGGCCATGAAGGCGCTGGCCGGGATGGGGAAATACGTGATCAGCGACGAGATCTACCACGGGCTGACCTATGAGGGCGAAGAGCGTTCCATTCTCGAGTTCACCGACCGCGCCTTCGTTTTAAATGGCTTCTCCAAGGCCTACGCGATGACGGGCTTCCGTCTGGGCTGGTGCATCTTCCCGCGGGCCCTCTCGAAGGTCTTCCAGAACATGGCGCAGAACTTTTACATCTCGACCTCGGGCTTCGTGCAGGCCGCGGGGATCGCGGCGCTGACTAAGACGGATAAGGAGCGCGAGGCCATGCGCCGGACCTTTCAAGAGCGACGCCGGGTCATGCTGGAGGGAGTGAAGCGGCTGGGCTTCGGCGTCGCCGCCGAGCCCGGCGGCGCCTTCTACGTCTTCGCAAACGCCAAGCACTACACGCGCGACTCGCACCGCTTCGCCTTCGACATTTTAGAGAAGGCCAAGGTGGGAATCACGCCCGGCATCGACTTCGGTCCCTCCGGCGAGGGCTACGTGCGCTTCTCTTACGCGACCGACGTGAAGAAGATCCGCAAGGGGTTGGGGAGGATCGAGGAATACCTGAGGAAACGGAAACTGCTGGCCTAAAATATCCGACGCCCATCATCCTTTAGGATGATTTTCGCACCTAAGGCCGTTGCAGGACCGTCCAGAACATGATTTTTCTCAACTTATTCGTAGAATAGTCGATACTGATAGCTATCATGAGGGGTCGGCACTGAGGCACAGGTGTCCGAGTCAAAGATCCATGACCTGGGTCTTATCGATGCCCCTTCTTCGTACCCGCAACCTAGAGACGATGAGACCCAACTAGAACAATCTCAAGCGCTTGCGCGGGCGGAAGCCTTTCGCAAGCTGCTGGGCCCCCTTGTCGGCGAGCTCCTACGCGGCCCCGACGGCGGCTTGGATCTCGCCAAGGTTCCCGCCAAAGATTTCAAGGAATTCCAAAAATTCCTCGCCGACCAGGCGGGCCTGAACACCGCGGTCCGGGTCGGCTTCTTAACCATCGACAGCGCTCCTTATCAGCGGCTCTTCTTGGAGGAAAGGTTCCTCCCGCTCTTCAAGCTCCTCTACCGCCAAATCCAAGCCCAGGAATTCGTCAGCCTCCCCGACTCCGAGGCGGAGGCCCTGCTCCAGGATTTCCAAAAAGAGCTCATCGCCATCGACGCCAAGGCCTTCGTCCAGAGCAAGCTCTTTTCGCCGGAGGGCCGGAAGGATCTCTCTTCCCTGCTCGCCGATCCTCGGAAGCTGAGCGACGAGCTGCGGGCCGACCTGATCCGCGGCGTCACTTATGTCATGAAGGACCGGGGGCAACTCAGCGACCTGGAGTATTACCAGGTTTCCCAACTCTCGGCCTTGGGTCCCCTTCAAGCCTTGGACTTTTTCAGCCTCTTCGACTCGAAGGCCGGCCTGGATCCTGCCACGCGCGGGGCCTTGAGCCTGATCGATTCGGTCGCCTTCTTCGAGCGGGAGGCGGAGGCGAAGCGCAAGGCATTCCAATCCAGCCCGGAACGGAAGGCCACCTTGACGATCGAGGGTAAATTTCAAGCCATCGACCCGAAGGAAGTCGAACGCTTCGAAAAGCTCGCCGCTGAAAAGTCCTCCCAGCCAGACCTGGCGAGCCGCGCTCAGGGGGAATTGTCAAGGCTATGGCTGATGGCGGCCGACCGGCAGCCTTGGGACGCCGACCTCCTGGGCACCGCGGAGGCGGACCGGATGCGCCTCCACGTCATGAAGGGGGCGGAGGCCTACCTGGACCGGGCAGCCAAACTGGAGACCCGGAAGGAGTTTGAGCTCTTCGCCCGGGACCTGCGGGCCTTTCTGGAGGCCGAGGTCGACCCGGCGAGGGCGGGCCTGGACTCGCCGCTCCAGAACTTGATTCAGAAGCTCCCCAGCGATCGGCGCTCTTCCTTCGATACCCTAAAGCACCTGGCCGATACCTGGATTCACTCCATCGAGATGGGGGAATGGATCGCGGTGGGCCCCTCCTCCATGAAAATGGGAGATAAGGAGCTGAGGCAAAAAACGGCGCTCATGATCCAAGGCCTGGAGCAGACCAAGCACGAGCTTTGGTACGGCTATAAGCAGCATAAGTTGGCTTCCAGAATCGGATCCGAGGTGGCCGACTGGTTTGGGGGCGGCGATCGCGAAGATATTCGGCGGGCGAATCAAGCGATCAACCAGCTCATCCATCGCTTAAGCGAGGCTGAATCCCAGAAAGACCTCGAAGCGATCGCCGGACAATTGTTCGAATCGCTCAAGGAGGGCGGGGACCTCTTCAAGGGGCTCAAGGCCTCCCGCATGGACTTCAACGAGCAATTGATCGGCCTGGGGCAGACCATCGCCATCATGGCGGCCCTGGGCTTGGCGACGCGGGGCTTGAGCCTCTTGGGCCAAGGCGGGGCGGCCCTGCTGCGCTCGGCGGGGGTGTTGCGCGGCGCCGCCGCGGCGGAGACAGCCTTGGCCACAACTGTGACGACGGCGGAGACCGCCACCATGGCCGAGCGGGTGGTGAACGGATTTAGCTTGGGGGCGAAGATTTCCCTGGCCGAGAACGCCGTCGCCCTGGCCTCCAGCGAGGTCCGACACGGGCCCGAGACCGCGGCAGGCTGGGCCAAGGACGCCTTGGCGACCGGCACCTCGATGGCCTTCACCGGGATGCTGCCGATCTCCCACGCGGCGACGGCGAATCCCCTGAAGAACGTCTGGGCGCGCTACACGGCGGGCACCGTGCAGGGCGCGAAGTTTCTTGCGATGGATACGGCGGTCGAGGCCTTTGAGGAAGGCATCGACGATCTGGCGCGCCGGGCGTTGGACGGAGACTTCATGGCGATCGACCCCACGCAGGCGCGCCACATCTTGGCCCTGACATTGGCGGGCGGCGGCGCCAAGGTCGGCACCGCGGCGGAGATCATTCGTGGGAAAGTTCCGGAGACCAATCCCGAGGCGCGGCAGGAATCCAAGCCGGGCCCGCATCCCTTGACCCATCCCCTCTTGGCGCCGGCGCTGATGCTGCTGGGCGCCGATGGCATGGGCGGGCAGGGAAAACCTCCCGGGAACAGGAACCTCAAGGAAAAAGGGAAACAGCTCATTGAGGAATTGAAGGCTTTCGTCTCCGGAAAAACCGTTCCGACCGTCGAGACTATTTTGGATCTTTATGGGCATCACCTCGACTATGCCAAATTATGTGGGGAATTGAATGCCCTCAATGACGCCACGCTTAAACAAGCGCGTGAGATATTTGAGAGATTCGTCATCCCACGACTGAACCTTCAGGAAGTAGCCCGAGTGGCCGAAATTGCCAAGCAGAGCGGACACAAGCAGGAATGGGACGCCTCGCTATTACTGAGCGAAATAGAAGACGATCACCCGGATCCAAAAATTCGAGCCTTCGCGGAAAAGATCTCACTCTCGGAACAAGAAAGACGGTCGCTTGAGGAAACCTTGCGTGTCTCCGAGCTGATCGATTTAATATTCGAAAAAGAGGGAATGGCCGGAATTCTTTCGGCCATTACCGAGTCCCTTCAACGAGGTCGCTTTGAAGATGCCAAACTCATTGCCTCAAAAATATTCACGAAGGTTACCAGTCATTCCCGATGGGATGTCGTTGGCCAACAGCAATTACTCAATTTTCCCCACCCACTGATTCGCTACGATTTATATGAGCTGGTCATCGACTTCAGCTCCATTCACTCTAACCCTAAATTCTCCGCCATCAGGGAGACTCTATGGCGGAATGAAGAACCCCTGCTCGCCTCCGATTTGACCTCGAAAGATCCGCTGCGGCGCGAATACGCGGACAAGATCACGAAATTGCTCGCTGAAAGACTGCCTCCCCAGGAGAAACCGAAAGGCCAGTTGAACGCCTTCGCCGCTCCCGCCATCGGCCTCATCCATGCCTTCGCCGGGGGCAATCCTTCAACTTCGCTAATGATCGCCGGCCTCGCGACCTTGGCTTCCGCCGGGATGGTATCGGGAGTTTTCTCCAGGATGGCCGAATGGGCGAAAGGCCGGTGGTTGGGAGACGGAAACACGGAGGCCGACGACACCTTCGCCCTGGGCTTCACCTCCGAGTCTCATTCGCAAAGCGATTCTTCCGCTCAGGAAGAGGAGCCGGACCTCACTTCTACCCAAGACCTTTCGGAAACCGGGACCGAAGCGAAGCAGGATCCTTCGAAGTTTATTAAGAAAGGAGATTTGTCCCGCTTGTTAGAAAACCCCTTCCTCGCGCCCTTCTGGATGTCAATGGGGGCGGAAGGTTTGGGAGGCGGCGGAAATTCTAGAATGTCCGCCGCTCAAGAGGTGGAAGAATTGGCAAACGAGGCGTTAAAGATCGTGGATGCCCAATTTCGCTCTTTCGATGATGGTCATGTGTGGAGCCGGATTCGCGCTGAAATTAATACCCTCTTCATTCCGTTAAAACCGAAGGCCCGCCTAAGCTTGGCTCTAAAACTTCTGGAAAAGTCCGGTCAAAGATGGGGTGACGCCCCCGTCTTCCCATTCGCTGAAATCTTCCCTTTGTTGACTCCGAAGGACCGGGTCCGATTCGCCCGGGAGACCGAGATACTGTTGGATCATGACGACTTAGACATCAGGAATTTCGCGCTGCAAGTGCTGAGATGTTTTTTGCCGTATTTAGACCTCGAAGAGTTGCGGCCCCGCCTTGTCCGCCTTGCGGAACTCTCCCTCTACGGAAACCCGGTAGAAGGTCTTAAGGCCAGTCTCATCCTGCCCTATGCCTTGGGGAGAGAAGTCGTTCTGGAAGCGGAATTATCGGATCAGCTGGCGATCCTCGCCATGGCCGATCAGGCAAGAGGAGATGTTTCCGGTAGTTTGTGGGAGGAAATCCAAAATAAGTTTTCTCATTTGGGTTATGACCCCCACGACCTGTCTCAAATCCGGGACCTCGCCAAGCAGGCCAAAATCGATCTCCTCAGCCTGCAGGCCCTGGGACACCTCGGTAAAATCACTTCTCCCAACGAACTCTCGGAATACGCGAGCGCGGCGTTGAAATACTTGGATGTCCGCGAATGGGAGCATCGCGCCTCGGGTCAAGGTGAAGCGGCGGAAGACGCGCAAGTCGCGCTGGACGCTCTGATGGAGGCCGGCAATTCCCGGGCCGCGCAGGCCGCGGCGAGGGTTTTTCGCCGAACCCCTACCGGCGATTCCGACGCCGGAAGCGCCCCGCCAAGCGGCTCGGCCCTGGCTTTCAGCGCCCTGCCCGGCATCCTGGGGATCGATTTCTTGAGCCACCACGGCAACTTCACTCCCGAGGGCCTAGGTCTCGCGGGACTGGTCTCGCTCGCTTCGATGTGGATGGCCTTAGGAATTTTCTCGAAAGACGGCAAGAAAGCGGAGCTGAGCCCTTACCGAGTCGCCGAGAGCCCTCTGGATGCCGCTGAGCTTCGTCTCCTCGACTCAAACCTCAGCAAGAAACAACGGTCCCAAGCCTTAAAAGAGTACCTCCGTCTCCTCGAAGGGCTTCCCAAAGGCTCTGCGAAATTCGACCAGAGTTTTTTGCTGCTGCTGGAGCTTACCCTGCAACGGAAAATCACAGATTCTCCGGAATTTTGCCTATGGTTGGCGCAAGCCAGCCGTGACACTTCCTTTGACCCGGTGCTTCAAGATCGATTGTTTGAGCTGATTACCCACGCATCCTCATGGTCCACCTCTCAACTCTCCGATTGGATGGTGCTGGCCTGCTTACCCGTGGAGATCCTCAGCCTAGCCGCTTTGGTGGTTGCGGGAGCGCCTGCCCTCGTCTTGCTAGGGGGCATGGCGGTATGCGGGATGCTTAACTATAGTGTTCTTCCCCCAACGGTCGCCAATATCATGAAACGACGGCTTGAGGGTCAGCGACTGTGGACCCTGCTGGAGATTTTAAAAAATGACGCCGGACGATCTCTTGCTGCTAGCAAAGTGCAAAGAATCAAAATCTCAGAAAGCGAATCGGAATCGGCTCAGAGACGCGTCCAAATAATAAGTATCCTTAATGCTGAACCCATGGATGCTCTTGAGGTGGAAGCCAAACAGGAGTCGGACGCAGAAAGAAGGCAAAGCGAAGAAGAAACGATTCAACACACCAAGCGGAACGGAGACTCAGGGGAAAATCTCAACGCCCTCGCCGCCCCGGCCCTTTTCGGCCTGGATTTCCTCGTCAACGGCCAGCCTACCGCCACCGGTGCCTTGGTCGCCGGGGTGGCGATGTTAGCTTCGAGCGGGATGCTGTTGGGCGTATTTCGCCGATTGGGGGATTGGCTGGAGGAAAAAAAGGATCGATGGTTCGGCAAAAAGGAAGAAAGTCCAGCCTCCGATCCATCGATCACCGCAACTCTGGGCGCGACACCCAGGCAGCATCCAAACACCCCCTTTCGGAAAAACGCCTCTGAGGACGCGGAGCTCGAGGGCTGGCTCGCTCTATTGAAAAGCGAGAATGAATACGATTGCGAGATCGCCGCGCGGAAACTGGCGGAATCGAAATCTCCCCGTGCGAAGGGAGAGCTAAGGGCCTGGCTTGAATCCGAAACACGGCCCTTCGTTCATTTAGCGATCCTGATGCACCTCGGGGAGAGGGAAGATATCGATGCCATCAAGGGGATGCTGAGAGACGACCAATTGGACGATGCCTGCCGAATGGAGGCCATGCGCCGACTTCCTTACGTGGCTCCAGCAGAGGCTTCCGAAGAGCTGCGGATGCTTTTGAAAAATCCGGGAATCCATTCTTCCCGACTGATTCGGTGCGCCGTGGATTGTCTGCAGAGCCTTGACTTTGGAGACCTCGCAACGATGCGACCCCTTTTGCAAACTTATTATGATTCGGAAGAAGTACTGATCTCCGTGGTGAGAGCCCTGAGAAATATCGGAGACAAGCGGGCGATCAAAGACCTAAGGCCCCTGTTGAAGCACTGGTCCGGGATGGTTCAACATGAGGCCTTCCATGAGCTGATTTTCTTTGGGGAGTCCTCGGAAGCATTGGAGGTTTTGCGAAAACGGTTGAGGGGTGACAATCGAGGCGATCGCTTTTGGGCGCTGGACGAACTCCGCAGGAATTTCTTTTGGAATGGGATGAAGGAGGATCACCGAGAGGCCTTAACAGGAGAACTCCGGAATATCTTAAGGGACGCCGATACGGAAGTCGCGTATCAAGCGGCCGCCGTCTTATCGCGGCGGGGGGATGTCCAGGGAGTCGAGCATTTAACAGAGCTATTAAAGGACCCGGAAATGCGCGCCCGTGCCGCGGCGGAACTCATATCCCAGGGACAAGGGCATTCGATCCCCGTTTCCGAACTGCGCGCTATGTTGAAGGAGAAAATTTTCAGGTTTACGAGCCTTGAACAGATCCTTCTGATATTGGCCGATCTTGAGGCAACCGAGGCCATCGACGAGATCCAAGCGTTCTTGCGTGACAACAACGAGCATGTGCGCGCCGCCGCCCAAGTGGCGCTGGATATCCTTTTACCACTTCGCGAGCGAGCATCCCATTCCGGCGAATCCGCCGGCACTCCCATGGATAAGGACGCAAGGAAAGATCCTTCATCCACCTATGCCTTCGCCGCCCCGGCACTGGGACTCCTCCATGCCTTCGCCGGCGGCGACAGTTCGACTTCGCTGTGGATCGCCGGCCTAGCGACCCTCGCCTCCGCAGGCATCGTGACCGGGGTCTTCGCCAAAATGACCGATTGGGCGAAGGACATCTTCCTGGCTCCCTTTTGGCTCTTCATGGGGGCGACGGGAGGCTTTCCGGGGATGCGGGAGGGCCGGCTCTTGGGGAAACCCGCCTTCAGGGGTATCGACGAGGCCCTGGAAGATTTTTCTCGGCTGGAAGCGCGGATCCAAAAACAATTCCTCACGATCCTCGGCAAGATCGACGAGGAAACGATCCGAGCCTATCAGGAGGAGCTTACATGCATCGAACAGCGCCGGAGCTTTTGGCGGCAACAGGAAGAACACCTGAAAGATCTAATGAACGAGGAGCGGGAACGCTTCGCTCAGGACATCGAGATCGGCCTGAACCTGTTGCGGGAGAAATTACTGCGAGTCGGGGCGGAGATCTTCCAAGAGCCGCTGGAGCATGAAAGGCGCCCCCGTTGGGGCCTGCGCTTTAAGCCCGATAAGCCCGAGACGGAGCCTAGCGAGAGAAAGGAGCGCCCTCCGCCCAAGCCGCCCAGCGATGCCCTTACTGCCCTGGTCAACCGGGATGTGGGCTATGGCAAAGAGCTAAGCTTACGAGATCATCAGATCGCCGCCCTCCACGCTCTGCGCGGTCGTCTGCGCCTCTTGCAGTCCTTTATCTCCGACGGCACCGAGCCCCCACCCGAGGCCCTGGTGGGCAGCCTCGTGATGCCGGTGGGCGGGGGCAAGACGCGAACGATGGTGGCGGGCTTCGCGGCCGCCATCGAGTTGGGGTGGATGAACCCGAAGGCCGGCGACAAGCTGATCATCCTCAACCATACGGACCAGATCCACGGCCAGAATCTCAAGGTGGCCGGGCTGCTGAGCGGGTATTTTAAAAAGCAGACCGGACGTTCGCTCAAGATCAGCGAATACAAGGCGGATAAGAAGGATGTCCGAGGGGACGTGATCGTGGTCAGCATCCCCAGCATCGCGGATCCCGTCAAACGAGAGGCCTTTCAAGCACGGCTCAAACAGGCCCTAGGTATAGAGGGCAAGGTAGCGATGGTGGCGGTGGACGAGGTGCACCACCTAGGCCTTGGCCAGGGCAAGAGCCGAGAGACCTGGGCGCAGGCGATCCAGAGTATCCGAGAACTATCTCCGCAATTATTTCAGATTGGCTTCACCGCGACACCGACGGGCAAGGAAGCGGGACGCTTGTTTACGGTTCGGGAGCGAGAACTGATGCAGGCGGGGGTGACGCCGCGGACTTATCTGGTCAAGGTAGACGGGATCGACCTAAGTCAACTCAAAGTCACCAGCTCAGGGGAATTTGAAGGGCGATCCTTGCAAAGCACCCTGCTAGACCGTCCCGAGCGCAACGCCAGGATCTACGCGGCCCTAAACGAACGCGGGATGCGTGCAGAAAACCCCAGCCCCAGCGGAAGAACGAAATTAGAGGCGGTGTTGGGCTTTGGACAGGATTTAAGGCACGCCGAAGCCCTCGCCGAGGACTATGTCGGGTATTTTGAAAAGGAGAAAGGGGATCTGGGGGGCCGCCGTCTCCTGGTGCTGGGCAAGAACCGCGGCAAGATCACCGCTACGGAATTGCAAGCGGCCCTGACGCAATACCGCGAGGGCAAGATCGACGGGATCGTGGCCTTGGTGAGCGGGATTACCAAGGGACAGAAGGATCCAGTGCTGCAGGCGGTGGTGCAAAGTAAGATCGAGGCAGTGTTCACAGTCGACGCCCTAGTCGAGGGCGCCGATCTCTACATGTTCTCCCATCAGATCGGGGCTCGGCCGACCTTTTCAAGACATAAGAAGGGCCAGGAGCGAGGCCGCATCAACCGGCGGGGCCCGGACGAGACCAGCCCCGACGGAAAATTACTCAAAGACCCGCCCAAGATCCTGTTTGACGTAGTGGACCGTTACCATGGCGAGACCCCGCTGATTCGTTACGGCGATATCTTGGGCATCGGCGGTCACGTCCAAATGAAGAATGGCGAGATGCTGGATGCCCTCAGTGGAGAAGCCAGCCAAGAGGTGGATCGAACAGGCAAGAATATTTTGCGTCACAAAGCGGGAGCTAGCCCTCAGCCCCCTCAACCGCGACCCAAGCCACTCGATCCCGATTGGGCGCCCCTGATCGAGCAATTAGAAAAGATCTTGTCGGAACAATACCGAGGAGATCTCGAGTCCCTAGCCTTGGACCTTGGGGAAACAGAGGGCTTCGTGACCGAGATGCTCGAGGGTCGCGCTTGGGAAAATAGTCGTTGGTTCTTAAAACGCCTAGGTACCTTGCTTTACCAGGAGCGCCAGGGCTTTGTGCGGCTCTATCGAGAGCCTTACTTGGCGGCCTTTCGCCAGGCCCTGGCTCAGATCGAGGCGGAGGGGAAAGAGGTGAACTATCGGGCCGTGGTCGATCTCGCCTGGCGGTTCTACGGAAAGGGTCTCCCCGAGGGTGAGCGTCCGGGTCGAGGGACCTTTCGGCACTTGGTCAGCGGATCAAGTGCCGATCCCGAGGTGCTGGCGCTATTGTCGGCCTCGGCCTTGGTGAGCAAACAAAGACAAACTGCGCTCAAGCAAGAGGGAGTGCTGGATTCCTTTCGTCAGGCCCTCGCTCTGATCGAGGCGAAGGGGAGAGAGGTGCGTTTTCGAGCTGTGGCCGATCTCGCCTGGCGGTTCTACGGAGAGGGGCTCCCCGAGGGTGAGCGTCCGAGTCTAAATACCTTTCAAGGATTGGTCAGCGGATCAAGGATAGATCCTGAAGTGCTGAAGGTTTTGTCGGCCTCGGCCTTGGTGAATAAACGAAGTAAAACGGCGCTTAAGCGAGGGGGCGTGTTGGATTCCTTTCGTCAGGCCTTGGCTCAGATCAAGGTGGAGGGGAAAGAGGTGAGTTGTCGGGCCGCGGCCGATCTCGCCTGGCGGATCTACGGGGAGGGCCTTTCCGAGGGAGAGCGTCCGGCTCAGGAGACCTTTCGAAACTCGGTCAGCGGCTCAAGGGCCGATCCCGAGGTGCTGGCGCTCTTATCGGCCTCGGCCTTGGTGAGTAAACAAAGCAAAACCGCGCTGAAGCGAGAGAGGATGCTGGAGTCATTTCGTCAGGCCTTGGCTCAGATCGAGGCGGAGGGGAAAGAGGTGAATTATACGGCCGTGGCCGATCTCGCCAGGCGGTTCTACGGAGCGGGCCTCCCCAAGGGTGAGAGATCGGGTCGAGGGACTTTTCGAGGCTTGGTCAGTGGCTCAAGTGCCGACCCCGAGGTGCTGAAGCTCTTGTCGGCCTCGACCTTGGTGAGTAAACGAAAACAAACCGCGCTCCAGCGAGAGGGCGTGCTGGAGTCTTTTCGTCAGGCCTTGGCTCAGATCGAGGCGGAGGGGAGAGCCGTTACTCCACAGGCCCTAGCCAAACGGGTCCATCAGATTTATTGCAGGAACCTTCCGGAGAGCGAGCGACCGGGCCCAAATGTCTTTTGGAAAATAGCGAGCGGGTATAAGGTCGTTCCCGAGCTGGCATCCCTCTTGACGGGATCGAGATTCATAAGGAAGAATAATTCCGGAGAGAGCTCGGGTGGAGGGCTTAACGCCTTCGCCGCCCCGACCCTGGGCCTCATCCATTCCTTCGCCGGCGGCGACAGTTCGACTTCGCTGTGGATCGCCGGCCTCGCAACCCTCGCCTCTGCAGGCGTCGTGACCGGGGTCTTCGCCAAATTGGCCGATTGGGCGAAGGACATCTTCCTGGCTCCCTTTTGGCTGTTGATGGGCGCAGAGGGCGGCGGCGATCCTATCGGCAAGGGATTGCCTCTTTCAATAGAACGCTTGGAATTGCTGATCTGCGATCCCAAGCAGGCGACTTCCGGCGACATCGAGCAAATCCTTCAACAGATCGAGTCCCAGGACGAGAACGAAGAATATTTTAACCGCCTGTGTAGCGCCTTGTGGGGCATCGTTAACCGGAATCAAGATTACTTTCCCCTGTTGCTGTCTCGCCTCCCCAACTTGGAATCGAAAACGCTATATCGGTTCCTCGATCAAATCGGCCGGTGGCTGGGGGAGAGCCCTAAGGTTCTGGGGGCCCCGAAAATGGCGGCGGATTTTCTCTCGGCCCTTTCCGCGCATCGCCTAATCTCCCCGGAATACTTCGAGGATCTTGACAAATGGGACCCCTCGACAAGGAAGGCAAGGGCTCAGATTCTCTTGAGGGTCCTCAGTGAGGAGAATCACCAGCTCTATCTCAATTTAGCCCTTCAGTGGCTTGGCAGGGCCGATTCCGAGACATGGGCCGACCTCTCCCCCATTCTCTCGGGAGGAATTTTCTCTTATATGGAGGACCCGGGACTCTTAGTCGCGGTCCTCGGGCAACTTCTCGCGGACCCGACCCATTTCAAGGCCCAAGGAAATGTCCTGACCACCTTTGAGGAACTTTTGCACTTGCCGCGGAACAACGCCACGCAACGGCAACTCGTTCGACATCTGGCGAGACGATTGGAAGATGAAAATGATTGGATCCGCCAAAAGACCATTCGAATCTTAACCGACGCAGCTCCTCGCTTGCGCCCCGCCATTTTGAAAGTGGCGGCCGATCAACTCAAGCACCAAATGAAATGGTCCGCTCATCCCGGCGTCATCGAGGCCAACCGATTGGTCTTGGAGGCGATGAAAGAGGCCTCCCCTGAAGAGGACCGAACTGGCGGGCTTAACGCCGTCGCCGCCCCCGCGGCCTTATTGGGGATCGATTTTCTCATTCACGGCGATCAGGTCTCGACCGGAGGCATTTTGCTCGCGGGGGCCGCAGCGCTGGCCGCCAGTGGCACCTTTACGACCCTTATTGCGAGCCTTAGCAAGCGCTTCAAAGAAATCCTGCTCGCCCCGCTGTGGATGTTCTTAGGCGCGGGCGGCATCGGCGGTATGGGAGGCGAATCCGATACGGAGGCCCGAATCCTCACCGAATCGGAGTTCGACGTCTTGCTCGAAACGACTCTTCAGGGAAGCCGAGAGGCTCAATTGGAGAAATTAAAATCGACCCTGAAAATTCCTTTGTCCCGGGAGCAATTGCACCGCGTCATCCGGGAACTGAGAGGCCTGAACTTTGACAGTTGCGATCTGTTCTGGCAGCTCGGCAAAGTCGCGACGGATGAGGATTTCGAAGGCGATGCCGATCTATTTGTAGAAGTTATCGCCGAGCTGGAGGGAAGGCCTCACCATAAAGTTCAAGCCTGGACTATCATGGCTCACGACCCCAACTTTAACGGAAATTTTCACCGCCTGATGGATCTGGTATTAAGCGCGAACACACCGCCTTACTGGCAGTTCGAGGCATTCTCCCACATTGCCTCGCATCCCAATTTCAAAGGTGATTTTAGCAAGCTGCGTAGCCGCTGGTGGGCCTTATGGGTGGGGCATCGAGATTTCCACTGGGATACCGCCAATATGGACCATTCCCCGGAATCCTTCATCGGCGCCAATCCCAACTATGCCGGCGACCTGCTGCAATTACGCCGCGTCATTGAAACGCAATATATCGACCGCGATTTCCCTCGGCGCCTGCACGTCGCGCGCTTAGGTTTAAACCCCCGCTTTGCGCCCCATCTCAAGCAAGCCCTCGAGGAATTGAAGGAGGATATGTTCGAGGAAGACGCAGCCGGCCTGGTTCGACAAATGATGTTGAGACCGGGGCTTTCGGTCGACTTCTGGTATTTGCTGGATCTCTACGTCTCCTCTCCCTCCTGCAACATCTTCAAGAGACGCTGGCGGGACTTGGGCAATGATCCGCGCTTTGTGGATTTTCTACCTTTTCTGAATGAAGTCGAAAAGGAATCCACGGGCGATAGTTTTTGCTTGGAACTCACCGCCCGAATCTTCGCCCAACTCGCGGGAGAGCTGATGAGCGCCGAAGGATCCGAGGCCGAATATAAGCGTGAGGCCATCCTCGACGCCATTTTGGGCGCCTTCGATCACTCCAATCCCAAGGTCCGCAAGGCCTTTATTCGGATGACTCCGGTTGTCCATTACGACCCGGCTCTTCCCGTGGAAATAAGAACGATCTATTTGAATAGAACCCTCGACCAACTCAAAGATTCCGACCGCCTGGTCCGCAAGGCCGCTCGAAGGGCCTTAGACCAGATCCCGGACGCGGATCTGCCGATGAGGCCCTCTGCCCGATAAATTTTTCTAGCGGCCAGGAAAATTTTTTCAAAAAAGGGAGATTCGAATGAATAGGATAAATTCAATCGGCGCAGGCGGGGCGCCCGCCTATTTTCCCGTTCCGGAGACGCTCGGTGCCGAAGGCGGACCCGGAAACGTGGACGCCTATGTCCCTCCTCAAGAGACCGGCCTTATCGACGAAATTTTAGGTTTCGCGGGCTCCTGGCTAAGATCGATTTTCTCCGGCCCCTTAGGTTGCGCGCCCGCCTATCAAGTGGGAACCGTTTACAGCTCTTCGAAGAACCCGGAAATCAGGCTCCGCATCGACATGGCGGGTGACCCTGCGGTCGGGACTGTTTATCATATCCGGCAGTTTCATTTGCCGCCGCCATTTTTAAGCGACGAAAATCCGACTCTGGACACTTATGAAACCATCGGAGCTTACCATAAAGAAATGCTTGGGGCCCTCGAGGGCCTAAAACAAAGACATATCTTTGTGGAGGGGCTCGCCTTCGACATCCCCGCCAATATCCCGCGGGAGCAAATGATGGATTTATTGAGGAGGAATTTTCCGGAGGCGGTCGGCTATCTCGAAAAACAAGATCCCGTCGAGACGAGGCATCAAAAAGACACCATCCTGACGGCTTTGATCGGCGCCGACTTTCTATACGCCTTTCACCATCCGGAGGTCACGTTGCATAAAACCTTAACTCTTTCCGAAGCGGAATTCACGCTTCGCAAGGTCGACGAGATCAAGAAAAGACACGGCGGCAACTTGAGGTTAGTGGCTCAGGATCCGGAATTTCTCGACCTTGCCTTGGACCGGAGGGAAGATTGGGCGACCCGGGAAATGATACAATTCTTAAAAGAACATCCGGGAGAAAGCCTGGTTTTGGTCTATGGGGGAGCCCACCGCTTTTGCGATGACTTCGTAAGTGCCGGCCTCGCCCCACGGATGATTTCTGTTTGGTGGAAGAAGCCGGGGGGATACGAAATGCCTGTCCCGAGCTCTTGCTTTTAGGCAATTCCACAGGAGAAGCCCATGACGGCTAAATCCATATTTTTCGTTTTACTTGCTATTTCGCTTCTTGGTTGCGGCATCCGTAAAGATCAACCCACAAGCATCGGCCAGGCTACCATGGAGCGCGACGGAACCATCGTCTTGGACCTACGAGCCGAGGGTCCGAAGGGAGCCATAGGAGAGGGACGTCTGGTGTATCCGCCATCCCATGCGCAATATAAGAAAATCCTGCAGCATCTCGGCGGACTTAAGCCGGGCGAGGTCAAGCCTGTGCCTCCTTGGGAGTGACGATTTATTCTGACTATTTTGAAGCTCTATTCCAAATAGTCTTGACTATTTTGCAATTCTATTCCAAATAGTCAATATGCGCCGCTGGCTCACCCCTTACCTAAAAAAAGATCTCGGCGAGAAAATCGTCTTATTGTGCGGTCCCCGCCAAGTCGGCAAAACCACCTTAGGTCAAGCCTTATTCAAGAATTACGACTACTTCAATTTCGATTCCGGAGAGGACCGGAAACTCCTCTTTCAAAAAAAGTGGAACCGTAAGGCCGACCTGGTCATCTTTGACGAGCTTCACAAGATGAAAAAGTGGAAATCGTGGCTCAAAGGGATCTATGACACCGAAAAACGTCCTCCCGCCTTGTTGGTGACGGGATCCGCCCGCCTGGATACATACAAAAAAGGCGGCGATTCCCTCGCGGGCCGGCATTTTACTTTCCGCCTGCACCCTTTCACCGTCAAGGAATTAAAGGGTCAAATCAGCCCCAACGAGTGTCTGCGAAGGCTGCTCAAGGTCGGCGGTTTCCCCGAACCGTTTTTGAAAAATTCGGAGACGGAGGCCCGGCGCTGGCAACGCGGGCATTTGGATGTCATTTTGCGGGAGGACCTTCTCGACCTGGAGAGGATCCGGGATATTAAATCCATCGAGATTCTCATCGATCTGTTGAGATCCCGCGTAGGATCTCCTGTTTCCTACAGTTCTTTAGCAGGGGACTTGCAAGTCTCGGTTCACACGGTGAAAAAATGGCTGTCGGTTTTGGAAAATCTCTACGTCATTTTTCCGGTGAGGACCTATCACAAAAATATCGCCCGGAGTATTTTGAAGGACACCAAATACTATTTTTTCGACAGCGCCCAAGTCGAGGGCGATCTCGGCAGGCGCTTGGAAAACGTGGTGGCCTGCGCCTTACTCGCGGAGCTTCAGGGGATGGAAGACACTGCCGGGAGTAAAACCTCCCTTCACTTCCTCCGGGACAAAGAAAAAAGGGAAATCGATTTTCTGACCGTCGTCGACGGCCGACCGACGGCCATGGTCGAGGTTAAATGGGACGACCAGGAGATTTCAAAGAACTTCAAGGGATTCCTCAAACAGTTAGGCTCCCTTCCCTCCTATCAAGTGGTACATGAGCTCAAACGTCCGCTCTCGACGCCGCACGTATCCTTGGTCGGAGCTGCGGAATTTTTGGCAAATCTCGATCTGCGCTGAGGGTCGCCATCATTTCGCGCAACAATTTTCCCCGCAAGCCTGCGCCAGGCCGGCGAGGTTGGAACCCTCCGAGACGCAGGTGGCGATTTCCTTCGCCGGGTCGTATTTCTTGCAATCTTCCGGGGCGTTATCCTTGAAGCAAAAGCTGGGATCTTTCACGTGAAATATTGACGGTGACAAGCCCGGGTTGAGGCAAGAATCTTTCGGCAACTTGCTCACTTGGCAGTCGGAGCTTCCGGCTCGAACCCTTGACAAGCGAAGATAAAACATACATATAAATATGCATGCGAACGAACCTAATCCTTAAAGACGAACTTCTCAAAAGAGCCGCCGAACTGACCCAAATCACCGAAAAAACGGCTCTCGTTCACGCGGGCCTTCAAGCCTTGATCGAAAAGTACGCCCGGGCCCGCTTGGCGGCCTTGGGCGGAACCGAGAAAAAACTTCGCCCCATCCGCCGGCGGCGTACGGTGCGGAGAAGTTCATGATCCTCGCGGACACCTCCGTCTGGGTGGATCACTTTCGCCGCGGCAATTCCAGGCTCATTCACTGTTTGGAGGAAGGCGTAGTCGGATGCCACGACTTCGTAATCGGCGAACTCGCCTGCGGCACCTTCAAAAACAGACAAGAGACCCTGACCTTGCTCGGCGAGCTCCCCAGGCTGGCGCCGGCGCAACATGAGGAAGCCTTGGAGTTCGTCGATGCCCACCGCCTGTATGGAAAAGGCATTGGTTGGATCGACATCCATCTCTTGGCCGCCGCTCGATTGAATCGGGTAAAGCTTTGGACCCTCGATAAAAGACTGGAAACCGTTGCCGCCGCACTCGATATCTCGGCGTCGAGATAATAGAGAATAGACCGACCAAAAAAACCTATGGCAGGATAAATTTTCCCTGGGAGAGATATTTTTCTTATGGTTTTGACTGGGAGCGTGGGGCCGTGTGTTCCATCGAAACTACGGCCGAACTCGCTATTCGGCTATGACCTTCGGTATCCGGCTCTTTAGTCAAATCGACCGTCTCCCCTTCCACGATGGTCCATGCATGCCCCAGCCCGATCACAATCTCGGTACGATAACCCCGGCCGGAAAAGTATGCGCCGGCCAGGATGGCAAGATCTTCGCAATCGCCGCCGTAGCGGAGGGTTTCGGTCGGAGAGAGAACGTAATAATCCACACCGTGAACATCCGTCATAGGGTCATTTACATAATATTTCCGCGACTCGAAACCGAGCAGATCTTTCAATCGGGCCGTTTCTTCTTGGACGCTACCTTTATTGAAAACGCCGGCTTGCCGCAGCAGTTTCTGGATCGGGGCATCTTGGCCGTGCCACTTTACAATATCCGCCAGTTTGGCGGCTTCGGTGAGATAGGATATCTGGATCCCCGGATTGGTACCCCATCAGAAACCTATAATCGACCGCAACATCTTCGGCCTTTCGCCCTCCTTCGAATTCGTCTTCCACCCTAAGGATCACCGGATTCCGGTTGTGGATCTTTAGATCCATTTCGGGTGCGAAAAATTCCGATTTCCAACGGGTCTTTTTTCCCGCATCAGTCTCCTCTTGGCGTTCCAATTTGTCCTCGGGATGCGTGGTTTTCACACCGATGAGTCGCGCCCCGTTTGGGACCTCCAGGGCGATTTCCAAGGTGATCCGGGTTCCTCGGGGTCCTGGATCGCAGGAAGGATCGAGCGGGATACCCGTGTTTTTCAAGGGAGTCCAAAATGTATCGGGAATTGCGCTGACACAACCCAACCGAGTACGTTGTGCCTCAACCTCTCGAACCAAGGCCGTGACTCCCTTAGCCTCCGCTTCCCAGGCCTGGATGCTTGGGCGACTGCGCAAATTAGGAAAGAAGGTAGGTTCGACGGCGCTGGAAACGAAAGGCTGGTTCGAGCCTGGTTGGGGCGGGGTCATGGGGCCTCCGGTTCGACAACCCCAAGCCAGTATTAATATTATCGAGAGATGTGGCTGCGAGTTGTCCCCTTCTATTGGGAAAACTGGTTTATCTCCCGTTCCTTTCGCGATATTTGGAGGAAGGCGTAGTCGGATGCCACGACTTCGTGATCGGAGAACTCGCTTGCGGCACCTTCAAAAACAGACAGGAGACACTTACCTTAGCTCGGCGAGCTTCCCAGGCTGGCGCCGACGCAACATGAAGAAGCCTTGGAGTTCGTCGATGCCCACCGCCTGTATGGAAAAGGCATCGGCTGGATCGGCATCCATCTCTTGGCTTCTGCTCGATTGAATCGGGTGAAGCTTTGGACCCTCGATAAAAGACTGAAAACCCTTGCCGCAGCACTCGATATCTCGGCGTCGAGATAATAGAGAATAGCCGAGCTATCCCCTATTTCGAGCAACAATTTTCCCCGCAGGCCTGCGCCAGGCCGGCGAGATTGGAACCCGTCACAACGCAGGTGGCGAGTTCCTTCGTCGGATCGTATTTCTTGCAATCTTCCGGGGCGAAATCCTTGAAGCAATAGCTGGGATCTTTCAGGTAAATTATTTGCGGTGACAAGTCGGGATTGATGCAAGAATCTTTCGGCAACTTGCTCACTTGGTCATTGCCATCCTTGGCGCATTCCCAATAAAGTTTGTTTAAGGCCCCGGTATACGGATCCATCCAGATTTCTTTCGGCAGCGGTATGCACATGACATCGATCTTTTTATCAAAGGCAATTCCATCCGAGACGGTGGAATTCCAAGCATTGGGCGCGGCCATGATGAAGCTCAGAGACAAAAGGCCATAAAACTTGCTGCAGGCCTCCATACGACACTCCTGATCCATATTGAACATACAGGCTGTCTTTTTGATAAAGGCGGGGTTTAACTTGAGGATTTCGAAGCTCCGCCGGGACGCGTCCGCCACAACCTCCGGTCGTTGCGACGGGGCCAGGCCCCTTGACTCGACGGCCCCAAGTGGCTGGCTGATTAGCAAAATAGATGCCGATAAAAGCGGAACTAAGCGATAAAGGGGGCGGAAAATCCATATAATGCTATTTTTTCCCATAAAAACAACCTTTCCAGAAAACACGATTTCCTAGAAAAATGGAATTCGCGCAATTCATCGACCCTCCCGTTTCAAATTCTACCGACACGGCCCTTTTCCCGAATCATCCTTTGGGATGATTTTTCATTCCCACCCCACGCTCTTCGTATCCAGCCTTGACATTCAGCGAGGTAAACCCGCATTATTTTGTCGAAAAATCGATTTATATTCATGAAGAGATGGGCTCGGCATCCGGGAGGGGCGGCATGAGTTCCGGGAAATGCGGCCGCAGGAAATAAATGCCGGCGGCCTTAACGAAACAGCGGCTGGTTGGCGAAATCTTACGCGCTTCGCACGAAGCGGTCAGCTTGGAGAACTTCGGCGTTGAAGTCCTTCCCCTGCTCGATAACCTTTTCGACACCAGCGCCTCCCTCCTCTACCGCTGCGACGGGCCGGCCCCTTTGACCCCGATCTCCGGAACCCTGATGGAGTGCTGCCCGCAATACGGGCGTGATTACTATTCCATCGACCCGCTCCATCCCGAAGAACGCCGCCTAAATCCGCCGATTTCCTATATTTCTCGTTTTCCGGTGTGGAAGAGCTATCTCCGATCCGCTGTCTACAACGACTTCATGCACCGACGCGACGCCGACTATTTGGTACACCTGCGCCTCACCGACACGGATTATCATGTGCCCGGCATGGTCGGTTTGCTGCTGGCGCGTTCCACTCGCCAATCGGATTTCGGCAAAGCCGAGCAAACCATATTGAATCGGCTATTCGGAGCCTTTCAAGCCGTGGCGAAGCGAAGCGCGCGGCTCCAGGAAAAGATCGATCTAACTTCGGCCCTTGAAGCGATGCTCGACGCCCGATGCCGCGGCGAGATCGCCTTGACTTTGAACGGGGGCTTGCTCTGGGCCTCGAAAATGGCGGCCGAATGGTTGAATTTGCGCGGTGGCGGAAGGGACAAACTCCCTCCCGCCCTCATTGCCTCGACCCGCCAGCTCGGCGACCTCGTCCGCGGCAAAATCCTTTCCTTGAATAACAACGCCGCTCAAATCACGATCCCCCAGGACGACGGACGGCGGCTCCAGGCTCAACTTCGCCTCGCCCGCACGGCCACCGGCGCTTATTTCGTGATCGCGGAGCTGGAGATCGAGGGTTTCTCCCCCGAAACGACAAGGAGGCTAGCCCCCTTCCGTCTCACACCCACGGAAATCAAGGTGCTCGATTTAATCACCCAAGGCCTCTCGGACCGCGAAATCGGCCGAAAATTGTTCGTCTCTCGCCCAACGGTGCGAACGCACATCGGTCGCATCTTAGAAAAGCTGGGCGTCTCCTCCCGCCTCCAAGCGGCCTTGCTGGTACATTCCCCTTGAGGTGACCCAGTCCGGCGAGATACCCTAACCCTTTGCCCAAATCATCCTTTAGGATGATTTTTCATCGCTACCCCCGGCTCTTGGTATCCAAACTTGACATTCAGCGAGGTGCGCCCGCAGTATTTTGGCGAATAATTGATTTAAATGAAGAGGTGGGCTCGGCATCAGGGAGGGGCGTCGTGAGTTCCGGGAATCTCGGCCGCCGCATATAAATGCCGGCGGCTTTAAAAAAACAGCGGCAGCAAGGGCCTACGAAGCGGAGCACCCGACTGCGGGAAACGATCGGGTTGACCTCCACCTTCAAAGCGATGCTGGAGGCAAGCCGTCGCGGCGCGCTCGCTATGACTTTGAGCGGAAGCTTGCTTTGGGCCTCCAAAACAGCGGCCGAATGGCTTAATCTTCGCAAAGGCCGCCGGCGCGACCTTCCACCCGCCCTAGTCACCGCTTCCCGGCAGCTAGGCGACCTCGTCCGGGGCAAAGACATTTCCTCGACCACCAACGCCGCTCAAATCACGATCCCTCAGGAGGGCGGGAGGCGGCTCAAGGCCCAACTCCGGCTGGTCCGTTCGACAGCCAGCGGCTACTTCGTGATCGCGGAACTGGAAATCGAGGGGCTCTCCCCCGAAACGACAAGGAAGCTAGCCCCCTTCCGTCTCACCCCCACGGAAATCAAGGTGCTCGATTTAATCACCCAAGGCCTCTCGGACCGCGAAATCGGCCAAAGATTGTTCGTGTCCCGTCCAACGGTGCGGACGCATATCGGTCGCATCTTGGGAAAGCTGGGAGTCTCGTCCCGTCTCCAAGCGGCCTTGCTCGCGAATTCCCTTTGAAGGTCCTATTTCGGAATACGGCCTCGAGCCCCCTGAAAAAAGAAAACTAGGGCTCAAGCCCTAGTTTTCCTGTGGTCCTAGCATGGACTATGCCTGTTCTCATCGAGGGGTGTGGGGAAAAGGTAGACAGGCCCCGCCGCGAACTACGCCGGGAATGCTGTAGAGCGGCACCACCAAACCGTTGCGGCTCGTGGCCTCGACAACGACGTCGTAGGCACCCGTCTCGGCATTCGGCCTTAATACGGCACTCACCGTGGAATTTCCGGACAAGGCGACGTTATTGGTCTCCACCCTGCCCGTCCAATCGACCGAGTACAAGGGAACGTCCAACGAGGGATCGTTGGGAAGCGAATAGAGAGGAACTGCCAGTGTGCCCGTCCCCGCCATTTGGTATTCCAACAAGTCTTGGGCCTTTGCCGGGGTGGAAAAACACAGCCCCAGCAAGGCCGCCACGCTTACCGCCAGGAAATTAATTTTGATGATTTTCATCGGAGATCCTCCTTTTGGATTGGAAATGAGAAAATTTTACCGGCCACAACTCGGGTGCGCGGCGCAATTTGGCTCGCTCAAGCAGCAGTCGGCGCTCGAGGCGCAGTCGGCGAGGCAGTTCGCCGGCAGCGGATCGATGTCCGTACTCCCGGTGATCGCTTGGCCCGCGCCGGCCTCGGCCCCTTGGAAGAGGGAGAGGTCCCAGTTCATGGTGGCACCGCCCGCGGCGACTCCCACCGGAGTCAGGAGAGGGGTCACGTCCACCTCCACGCGGCCCGCGCTGCCCGCTGCGAGGGTCATGAGGCAGGAAATTCCGCCGTCGCTGTCGAAGGGGACGCAAGTTGCAACCTCGTCCCCGTCTTGTCGCACCGCACCGGTTCGCATGGTGCAATTTTGTTGGCGACCCACACGGCAGGCATCGGTCGTGAAACGAATTTCAACCTCTTCCTCGGAGCGACCGCTGTTGTCGTACTGACCGCCGAAGATGACGGTCGATCCGCTCGTCACCCGCACCGGATTGGGGCGCAGGGGGTCTTCGATAAACCGCGTCCCGTTGTCCACAAAGACGGTGATGGAATCGGAAACCGTCTGGCCGTCCTGACGGTAGCCCGTCACCGTCAACAGGTAATCGCCGTTGGCCAAGCCCGTGCTGTCGAAGAAACAGGACCCCGTCGGCGGCTGCTCGTCGCAAAGCAAGCGCTCGTCGAGGTGGGTGGTCGCCCGGACGATATTGGCGGAATGGTCGTAAAGAACGAAGGTGGGGCCGTCCAACTCCGTATTGGGAGCGGGCTGCGTGATGTTCACGAAAAACTCCTCCCGTTCCCGGATGGAAACGGCGGGGGCGACGGCCTGCGCCAGCGCCAAAAATTCACCTTCGGCGCCCGTATCCGCGGTGACCACGCCAGGTTGGGTCGCGACGACGGTGACCCTCACCTCCACCTCGTCCTGGGGACGCAAGGATTCAAAACGCGCCACCACCTCGGTCTCGCGTACGGCCACGATCTCTCCTCCTTCGCTGGTCGTTCCTTTGATGACGGTGCTCGCACCGGAGGGCTCGTTGGTGATGCGGACGGTGACCGTCACGGCATCCGGAGGAAGAATACTGTCGTTGCGGACCTTCGCCGTGAATTCGGCGGCCTCGCCGATGACAATCTCGGTCGGGCTTTCGATCCTGACGCTCAAGCCCGAGGCCGGCTGCGGCCGGACGAGAACGGTGCCGGAATTGTCCCGCGCGTCGTTGTCCCCGGCGCCTCCGAAAACTTTCCACGAGAGGTCGTCTTCGCTCACCCGGTCCGCCACGGCCGTAAGGGCAATGGCGCGGCTCTCTCCCGAATCCAAAGGGGAAAAGGCGGCTGCGTAGAGGGAACCCACTTGGGCGATGGGGCCGGATGTCGCTGGATCCGCATCAACCAAGCGTACTCCCGCGGGCGCCTGGACCAGCAAGAGGAAGTCCTCCTCCGATCTCACCCCGGTGTTGGTGGCCGTGACGGTCACGGTGAAAGGGCTTCCCACCTGCGGAGTCCCGTTGGAAACGGTCGTGATCACGCCGTATTCGGGCCGGGCGGCGGGCTCTTGGAGCTGGCGATTGAAGGTCCGCAGCGACCGAAGGGCGCTTCGGGCCAATCGTCGGTCGCCCTCCAGACTCAGATCCGCCTGCAGCAGGATGTTGTCGAGGAGCACCTTGTACACTAGTGAGAAGGAAGGAACCGGCGGCTTGGTCTCCGGGGGCAATTCTTCAATGGGCGCCGGCGGATCCAAGGCGATGACCGGATTGTTGAGCAAGAATGTCAAGAACTGCGATTCCAAACGGGCCCTCAGATGACAATGTTCGTCGTCCCTGTCCTGCGGGTCGCAGTCCGGTCGCAGGATCTCCAGGGCCCTCGCCTTTAATTGGGTATTGTCGCCCGCGAATCGGCCCCAAAAGGATTGGATCACGGGACTTGCGTTCAAGGTCCGAAGGGTTTCGTAAAAACGGTCGTTGATCAGTTCCGCTCGATTTTTCCGAATGGCCTTGATCCAAACGTTCCTCGTAAAGGCCCCCGTCCCCTCGATGCCGCGATCGCGCACCGCTTGAGCCAACGATTCAAAATCCACCGGAGGCGCCGACAAGGTAAAAACGGGATCCTGAAGACGCGCTTCGGCGGATGCCGATCGGACAAACTCGAAATATATGGGACTGAAGGGGGCGAAGGGAGACCACAGCTCTTCCCCGGAACCGCCCGAGATCGCGGTCCATACGCCGACTCCCTGCGGAACGATCAACCTTGCGATGCCGTCCAAATCCGTTTGGGCGCTGTCCAGAATCGTCGCCCCATCCAGGACCGCGACATAGCCGCCGGGCTGGGGGACGAGTATCCTGCCGCTGCCGTCGACGTCGATTTGGAGGCTCCCGGTAAGCTCAATGGCCGTGGCCGCGCGCGCTTGGGCTTGCGAAAGGATCAAAGAACAAAAAGAAACGAAGGGAATTAATACCGCAATTCCCAAACGGATGAAAAAGCGACTCATAACTCCTCCCATGCTTCGGAGTCATTCATCCGAATTTTTTAAATGAATAATGACTGTGCAGATTTTACGCCGAGCCCGTCCCGCCCCGCGTCATCCCTAAGGATGATTTTATTTTGAAGAGGCTGAACCCAAAGCTTCCGGATTGAAATGCTTTGAATTCCCCGAGCTTCTCGTTAAAATTCCTTCGGGTCCTTGCTCCTGGAAAGGCGGAAGCCATGGTTTCTTCATCCAGACCTCCGGTAGTGAAATGGTTCAAAGCCTACTGCGGGTTTATGATTTTTCTCTACGCGGTCATCGCCCTGGCCTCCGTCGCGGCATTTTTCATTCCCCAGGAGGAGATCCCAACAACGCCGGACGGCCCGCCGATCTGGCTCTTTTCTTTCCTGGTCACCGTGATGCTGACCGTCAGCCTGGGGCTCGTCGTCATTTTCGCCCTACCCTGGATCAGCGCGCCGAAGCCCTGGATTTGGACCTTGGGGACAGTCTTGATCTGCATCGGCTTCCTCAACGGGCTGACGATCGTTGCTTCGCTCTTTCTGCTTATCTATTGGTTGAAGCCCGAAACCCGGCTGTATTTTGGCAAGTCGGCTTGAAGACGATAGGGATTATTTCGTGAGTTCTTTATGAATCATTCGTTAAAAAGACTGGTCGCAAAATTTTTCTGTGTAACTTTTGCCGGGATTTTATTTTACCTGATCTCAACCCCGGCCCAGGCACTCAGCCCTCCCCTGTCCTCGGAGCAATTAGAAAAAGATTCGGACTTAATCGTCGAAAGCGAGGCCTTGCAATCGATTCGCTGCCTGGAGAAGGTGGAATCCAACCGCTGCAGCGACGTCTATCGCTACGAGATCCCGGTCGTGATCCGCAAGGTGCTTAAAGGTAAGTTCAAGGCGGGTGAAAAAATTACCGTCACTTTCATTCACTATGACTACGGCAAATCCGGTTGCGTGGGAGACCAGGGGCCAATCATCCTGCCCGGACTAGAAGGGCTATTTTATCTTCGGAGCCAATCCGAAAAGGTCTATAACGCCTTCCATTGGAGCGCGGTAAAAACCGCCCGTCCCGGTTCGGGATCCCTCCCGAAATGCCGGTAGGCGCCGAAACCGCCGGGCTGCAAAAAAAAATTGTCGCTTAATTCGTCGCCGAATCCGCTTCCGCCGGCTGCTTCGAGAGATTTTTCCGCTCGGCCTGCCTGGGCATGTCGTTGCCGACCGCGTCGAGCTCGTCGGAGATGGGGTCGCGCGCGGAGGTCGCCGCTTCTCCGGTTTCTTCGGTGACGCCGCTCAGGTCGCTCTCTTCCACGTCACCTTCCTTTTTACCGAGGAAGTAATCGCGAATGGAACGGCCGGCCTTCTTGAAGCCCTTGGCCATCGTATGGCCGGCGGTCTTGAAGGCCTTGCCGGTGACTTTGGCCCCCTTGACGAAGCCCTGGCCGATGCTGCCTGCGCCGGAGGAGAAATCCTTGCCGGCCGAGGAGGCCAAATCTTCATCGGGATGGGAGGGAGTCACGGTTTGCGTTGCATCGGCAGCCGGGGCGGTCGGCAAGGCTTGCAGGGACTTGTCACCCACCGCCTCGTTGGCACCCAGGGCCTTGGCCACCGCCCCCACCGAACCTAAAAAGGTCAGGGCGAAGACGAGACCCCAAAATCGTTTGGAAAAATTGGACTTGTCCACAGGACCTCCTTTCGGGTCTTCACTTCAGATTTCATGGACTTATCACAAGTTATCCCAAATGGGAAGAAAATGCCTTGTGGACAATAAAAAAAATGCCCCAGAAGGATTCTGGGGCCATTTTTGGCAGGTGATGGTGCAATCAGATGCCGAGGACTTTGTCGGAATGACTGAAAAAGAAATCGCTCACGAAGGGCGTGGCCTTGGACTCTTCGACGTGCCACTGAGGGGCGCCCGTCACGCACGGCGTCTTGGCCGCGGCAGCCGCCTTCGGCTCGTTCTCCGCTCGGGATTCCTCGCAGAGGAGCTTTTCAAGAACCTTGGAATCTTGGGCTTTGTCTTTTTCGGTGGCCATGGGAGTGCTCGCTTTCCAAATTGCTTTGGAGAACCTATGGAAAAATCGTGCATAAAACAGGCCACTGGGGGTCCTTGGGGAAAATATTTAAAATATTAAGTATTATTAAATAGATAGTAAGATATGAGGCTGTGAGTGAGAAAGGCCCGCCGCCCTATTTTGGGGCCTGAGCCCCCCAAGACGGCGAATTTCTGGGTGTCCCAGCCTCCAGTTTGAAAAACTTCTGTACTCAAAATGACTGTGGATATCCCAAATAAAGGCCCATTTTTGCCTGATTTTAAGGCAAATGTCGGCCTTTTTGACGCCGTCGGCCCTTGAAATCTAGGCCCCGTCTCCAAAAAGAGGAGTCGCCACCCCAATCGACCTAGGAAAAATTATTTCACATGTGAACAAAAACAGCTCCTAGAACAAAGCCAACCGGAAGGGATTATTTCAAAATAAATATAATAAAAACAATAAGTTATAAAATTTATTTTCATGGCATCCAAATTGCTTTTCCTAGATTTTGGACTCTGAGGAGGGTCTTTTGGATGGAAAGCAATTTCTCTTCTACCGTCTCGCAACCTTCGTATCAAAATCCGGTCTCTCAATCGGCCCCAAGCAAGGCCTTAGGGACTCACTCCCCCGCGACCAAGTCCTTGGGGCAAGGCAGCGCCGCCAATTCCGAGCTGGCCGCTTGGTACGAGCAGGCCTACGCCTATTACAACGCCGTCATGGCGGGCGATCCCAACACCCCCAAGCCTGACGCCCAAGCATGGAGCGCCTTCCTCGCCCAGATGCAGTGGGCTGCAGGCCAGCTCAACCTCGGCACTTGGGACCCCGGTATTTCTCAAGCCCCGAATGGCGGCGTCGGAGTGAACCAGGTTCAGAGCAATCAGTTCGGCGGCATGACCGGCACCATGGACAACTGGGTATACACCGATGAGAAGAACAGCGTCGGCTTCACCGGCGACGGCACCCACGACCTCTGGGGCAACGACGTCACCATCAACGTCGCGCCCACCTCGGCCGACGTCACCGTCGAGACCACGACGGACACCCGCTTCCAACCCGCGGAGACCGTCGTGAAGATCACCGTCACCGACCCGGCCACCGGCACCCAGGCGGTCTACTTCGTCCACGACTACGACCCCGCCAACGGCGACAAGATCAAGATCAACACGCCCAACTCGGATCAGCAGGTCGTCAACAATACCGGCGATCCCAACATCACCACCGGCAAATTCACCGGCGGCGCCGAGGGCGCGGGCGGCAAACCCGACGCCAGCATCGAGGGCGTGGTCCAGGAGGACGGCACGATTCTCTACGAGCCCGAATTCGCCGGCGGCACCATCGACTTCTGGGCCAATCCGGGCGAGAGCCAGACGCATGTCGTCTACTCCGACGCCAACATCTCGGTGAAGCCCTCCGACGAGGTCGTCGTCACGCAGAAGCCCGACGGCACCATCGAGGTCGCGGTCAAGCACAAGGACGGCAGCACCGACACCTATCTCGTCCAGAAGGGTTACAAGGTGAACGTCAACGCCAACGCCGAGTACATTAAGTTCGGCACGACGCCAGGCACCGAGGGCGTCCCCGCCGAGATGAGCGAGCGCGTCACCCTGAACGGCGGCGTCAACGACGCGACCGCCTCGGGCGGCGTCGACGCGGACGCGATGATCCAGGGCCTGATGGAGCTGTCCGGAAAGACGGAGGCGCAGTTGCTCGCCGGGCTCAAGGCCCAGGGCTTCGAGTTCAAGGACATCGCGGAACTGAAGAAGGCGATCCAGGAAAAGAAGTTCCCTCCGGAAAAGCTCGCCAATCCCACCCCCGGACAGCCGGAAACCAAAGACTCCGATCTCTATAGAATGCTCAACTTCTTCGCCATGATCGACCCGGAGATTCAGGAGGAACTGAATAAGAGCGCGGATAAGACCGACTACAAGGCGATCAACGATCGTTTCGTCGAGTACTTCCAAAAGCTCTACCCCGACGCCATCGTCCAAAACTCCGGCGAGGGCTATGCCCAGGGCTATATCACCATCGTCGGGGTCAGCGAGGGAGAGCTGCACTGGCAAAGCACGCCGGACTATATTGGAGTCACCTTCTCCAAATAATGCGGGTCCGGACGAAGGTCCTTGACCCCAAAATGACGAATTTATTTAGAGAAATCCACAACACCCGAGGACGGAAAATCGAAAATAATAGTGTCGCAAGAATGGGCCTCGGGGGCGGAGACACGATGAATTGCTTGGCTATTCCCTCCTCCCCCGTTACCCGTAACAATCAGAATGCCACAGAGACCTCGGCCGATTGGGTTCCCGGCCGATTAGTCACTGGACAATAAAAACCAAAGGATTCAGAATACTTGAGATTGTTTCTCTCGAGGAGGATCGAATATCATGGCCAACCCCATCAAAAACAATCAAGTCCCGCCCCAAGATCCCTACGCGAACAGCTACGGCAAAGGCGGCCCCGATCCTTACGCGAAGAACCAAAGCACTGGCGGTCCCGCGCCCGACCCTTATGGCGATTCCGGCTACGACCCGGGCATGGGCGGCGATGACTATGGGATGGACGGCGGCTACGAGGACGAGTTTATCGGCGGCGAATACGAGGGTGGCGACGAGGCGGGCGGCGCCCCGGTAGGCGGCTATTCGGTCGCGGACCTTCGCGAGATGGTCACCTCCATGAAAGGCACGCTCAGCGCCGATCAGTACGCCAGCTTCATGGGGCGCATCAACGCAGCGGCCGGCATGAGCCCGGAAAAACAAGAGGCCGAGCTCGCCAAGATCGCCAACGAGCTGAACATGATCGCCAATCCCCAGGCCGGCATGGAAGGCATGGAGGGCGAGGAAGGCGGCGCCAGCAATGAGGCGATGCAGAAGCAGGTCGATGACTTCAAAAAAGAGCTGAAAAGCTATCGTGACGACGTCGAGGGCATGGAAAACCTCACCGAGGATGAAAAGACCGAATTCTTGGGCGCCATCGACAAGATGATCAACGACATTGAACTGGCCGAGAAAGACCCGGCCCGCCTGGCCGAACTGGACATCGAGTCGATGAAGGGCGAGCTCGGCGAGCTTAAAGAGGCCGTCGACACCGGCAACCAGCACTCGCAAGGAGTGAAGAGCCTCGCGGAGCTCTCCGGCATGACGCCCGAGCAGCTGGCGGCCAAGGCCGAGGCGAAGGGCATCGATTTGAACAACGTATCCATCCCGCCCAGCGCGGAGCTCTTCGAGTTCCTAAAAGAAATTTCGCCGGAGCTTAAGCAGAAGATCGAGGCTGTCGAGACCGCCGTCAACGAGCGCCGCAAATTTTACGAAGACACCCTACGCGCGGCGAAAAAGCAGGACGACGACAACAACAACAACGACACGTCTTCCCAAGACAATACCGACATGACGAACTGGCAAAATCTGCTGGATCTGCGCTACCACCAAGACGACAAGAGCAAGGCGGTGAAAGACGCCATGAAGGCCGTGGCCGAAGAGCTGAAGCCGCTCTTCGAGGCCCTCTATCCCGGGCAAGAGGTTAAACTCGTGGAGACGATGGGCAAGTCCGGTTGGGAAAAGGACCATCAAGACTTCCTGAACGCCGACAAGATGACGATCGGCGGCACGCAAATCGACCTCTTCAGCGCCACCGACGGAAAGATCCACTCCAGCACCACCGCGGACGAGCCCGATCCCAAAAGCGAGATCGAGATCCCGGTCATCCACTACGACGGCTCGGGCGATGGCGCCTGGAAACCCGCCAAATCCTGGTTCAGCCTCTACGGGGAAAGCGACCTCGCGACCTCTCCGACCGACGAAGCTGAAGACTACAGCGGAAATGGCTTGGCTTAAGGCTTATACGCGAAAATTGAGAGCCCGGCGGGTCTGAAGAATTCCTATGTTCTTGAGGACCGTTTCACGGAAGACGTCGCTCCGCTTGCGATCCCCGGCGTGGACCGTCCGGTCCGCCTTGGCGGCGGGTGAGAAGAGCACGTTGTTGCCCTTTTCGGCGCTGTTGATGGCGATTTTCACAGCCTCCTCCAAATCCACAACCGTAAAAATTTCGGTGGTATCCTTCCATAACTTGAAAAATTTATCGCGGTATTGGCCGAAGATAATCAGGCAACGCACCTTGGTCTCCAACATCGGACGCAGCGCCTTGTAAAATTGCTGCCGAAGGAAATCACCCCCGGCGATCAAGATGACGCTGCGGTCCGGAAAAGCGGACAGGGCCTGCAGGGTCGCCGCCACGTTCACTGACCTGGAGTCGTCGTAGAATTTCACCCCCTCGGCCTTGTGGAATAACTCCAGGCGACGCGGCATGGGCCGCATCGAAGGAATGGTCGCCCGAATAGTATCGTCCGGGATTTTCAAAAACTTCGCGGCGCAGATTACCGCCATTAAATTTTCGACGTAATGCAGGCCCTCCAGCGGGTAGTTTTTCAGCGAAAACCGGGATTCATTTCCTTCCCCGTATCTATAAACAATCTCTCTGTCGGCTTCGGAATAGAATGCCCCGTGGCGAACCTCCCGCTCCAGGGAAAATCGAAACCGTCGAGCCTGAGTTCCGACCTGTCGAATCAGGTCCACGATATCGTGCGAATATTGGTAAATCAGCGCGTCCTCGGGGCCTTGCTCGGCGAAGATCCTGGATTTCGCCAGGCCGTACTCTTGAAAAGTCTCGTAGCGCTCCCCGTGACCGGGATAAAGGTTGAGGAAAATCGCGACGTGCGGTTTGAAATGCGTCGTTTTTTGCAACCGCGTGCTACTCAGCTCCAACAGGTGGTAATCCGGAACGGGCGAGATATCCTCAAAAAAATGCGAATAATCCCCACCCGCCAACTTGAGCCTTTTCCCCGCAGCCTCAAACAGCGTTTTCAACATCGACATGACGCTCGACTTGCCGTTGGTTCCGGTCACCGCGATGATGGGTGCCTTATAAAAATGACAGGCCAGTTCTAAATCCGACAATACCGGGACACGCCGCGCCTTGGCCGCCTCGACGAAGGGATCAAACAGCTTCCCTCCCGTCGTCGACACAACCAAGTCGGAATCCAGTAATTCGGAGCCGCGCGCCTCGTCGACGACAAGATCGATACCGGTGCCCTTGAGGACCTTCTCGGCTCGAGCCAAATCTGCCGGGACGGCGAATCCGAATCCCTTGGCCTTGGCTCCCTGCTTGTGCAGAAATTTGAGGGTTGCAATGCCGGCCAGCCCGAGCCCGATGACACCCACTTTTTTATTTCGGAGCTGGATCATAGGCATTATAATTAATAATATTACTAATAAATACAAGCGGTATCGCCAATATGTCCCCTTCCGAGCCTTTTGCCGAAAGCTTCGGCCCCTACTGGCTGCTTCGCACGGTGGGTTCCGGCGCCTATTCCGAGATCTTTTTAGTCGAGAAGGAAGCTGGGATTCGTTCTTGTTTAAAACGCAATCTGCGCCACTATCGCTATGACCGAGAGGTCTATGAGGTCCTCGACCAGGAGGCGGCGATCCTCAGCCGGTTGAACGGTTCCCCTTATTTCCCGCGCCTCCTGCAGAGCGGCATCATCGACGATTGCCATTACATCGAAATGGAATATATTGAGGGGCTGTCTCTATTCCACATGGTGCAAAAGAAAGGGGGGTGCCTTTCTCCTGAACTGTCGGCCTTCATCACCCTGGAAATCTGCCGCGCCTTGGAAGTCCTTCACGGCCTGACCCTGAAGGACGGCAGACCCGTCGTCCACGGCGACGTCAAGACCGAGAACGTCATGGTGGATGTCCATGGACAGGTCAAGATCATCGACCTCGGGCTCCATGGCGCCACCTTCCGCTTCATGCCTTTGGAGCGCCTCCATGACGATATCATCACCCCCTACTCCGATTTATACGCCACCGGTCATATCCTTTTCGAAATGACCCACGGCAGACACCTCTTCGAGAAGGCCGGAAAATTCGAGACCTATGTCAAGATGAGGGAGACCCGCATCGAGGAATCCACCTTTCGGGAAGATCTTCCCGCAGCCCTGAAGAAGATCCTGACCCGTGCCCTAAAACAGGACGCCGAGGATCGCTTCCACTCCGCCTCGGAGCTGCGGACTGTCCTGGAGGAATTCTTGAGATCCGCGAATCCGCCTATGAGTCCCTCGACGCTCGCGGCCTGGGTTCGAAAGCTGCAACGTCCCGTGATCGAGATCAAGCCGATGGGGCGATTTTTGGAAATGGACGCCGAGGGATACCTCGTCAACGACTCGGACAAAGAAAAGCTGGTCTCGCCTTGGAAGGAGGCCGTCGAAGACGTCCGCCGCACTTACCTGGAGCATCTCGGCCCCGCCTTGCACAGCGTTTACCTGCGGGGCAGCGTGGCCCGCGGCAAGGGGATTCAGGGAATCTCCGACATCGACACCTTCGCCGTGTGCCAAGGCCCTAAGGATAAGATCCCGACGGAATGGGCGCCGCAATACTACCGGCGTTTCATGGACAAATACCCCTTCGCCAAAGGCCTCGATATCCAATTCATCCACCTCGACGATCTGTTCCGCGG
The DNA here is from genome assembly GCA_030263375.1 of Deltaproteobacteria bacterium PRO3. Lineage (NCBI taxonomy): Bacteria > Deltaproteobacteria > Deltaproteobacteria bacterium PRO3. The sequence goes on along the minus strand of SZOV01000057.1, from coordinate 4,760 downwards.
AATATCGCATTACTCTTATCGCTTCATAATCAAAGTGCTGGCGACTTGCATTCACGGCCCCGACTTGGCCGAACGCATCGGTCACTTCAAACCTACGCTCAAGGTCGCCTTCTTTTACAGCGGAAACCTGCGGGAGGTGCTCAACGAGTGCCTGGCGAAGATCGAGGGCGCCCAAGATACCGAACGGATCGAAGTCTGGTCGAATTACGCCCTTCGCCGCATCCTTCGCCTGGGCTTCGCCATCAATATCGAGAAGGAAAAGGCCTATACCCGGGATCTTTACCCCTGCTACCAAGTTTTTTCGAAATACTATCCCGAACGGGAGCCCGACATGCGGCGAGTCCTGCACTTGGCCCTCAATCTTCCCACCACGAAGGAGGAAATATTGCCCTTGCTGCGCGATTTCGGGGGTTGGCTCGTCCTAGAAAGCGAGAGGATCTTTGCGGGCCGCCCGCCATCGCAGTCCTAAGGACTCTTCCAGCGGGACATCTCGCCCAATTCCCCCACGCATCGCCGAAAATCCGCCTCGCGATTTTCGCAAGACCCGTGGACTTCAGGATCGGGAGCGAGGGCCGGCGAAAACAACACCACATCCCCGGGCCGGGCCACGTGATAGGACTTTTCCACGGCGTCCTTCAATTCTTGCCCGGTCAAGCAGACGGCAAGATGCCGCCAGGCGGCGGCCAACTCGCGACGCCCTTCGCCGAAGAAGAAGGCGCCCGCTAGGGGAAGTGCGCTTCTCGCCAATTTTTCCAACTCGGACGCCTGAGCGCCGCCGGCAATCCAAAAAACTCGACGCCCTTCCCATGTCGCAAGGGCTTCTCGCAAGTCCTGGACGGATTGGGAATGAGCGTCGTTAATGAACGTGACGCCAAGGATTTCCGTCGTCTCTAGGCTTCGATTTCGCCCCCCGTCCCCGGCGGCACCTCGAGACGCCGCAGATTTTGCAATCCCACCGGGCAATAAGTCCTTATAATGCTCATGTTCATAAAGAGATGAGAACAGGTCTGAGATGGGAGATCCAGCCGGCGTGCGGTCGAAGCCCCAACGCAGAATAAACTTCGATTCGGCGTTGAGTCGATCGACATAACGCCGCGACAAGGATGAAAGGTCCAACGGCAGATTCTCCATTTTTATGAATTTATAGGCATAGGGTCCGCCGCGTTCATAACGAGTCACCTCGACATGGATTCCCAATCCGGAAAGATATTCCCGAAACCACGGTTTTGGAAGCAGCAGTTTCGCGTCGTCCACGTATGCAATACTGCCCGGCCTAAGCGAATTCAAAAACACCTCAACAGCCGCGAATGACTGCACGCTATAAACAAAGGCCCCTCTGGCGGATATTCCGAGGTCAAAATTGCCTTCCGGCAGGAAAGACTCGAGGATTCCTACTCGCTGACGCAAGCCTTTTATCTCTTTAAGCCCGTCATAGAAAGTCAACCTCATCCCCTCCGCGCGCAGCCGTCCCGCAAACCTGTGCAGTAACTCACGACAAAAAAATCCACGCCCCATCCCGGCCTCGAACAGCGCCACCTCTCCAACCTCCACCCTCCTTTCAATCCAAGCCTCCAGGTAAGTCGGCAAGATACCAAGGCAAAAAAAATACTCCCTGATGCCGCGGGATTGGGATCTCCAACCCTTGATGCTCGATTGACCCCGGTCCTTGCGGCGGGCTTCGATGAGATACCTAGCGAGAGTCCGCCGCAGCTCGGGCTTTAGACCGTCGAATGTCTCTTTGCGTCTCATGAAGAATCGAACCCTCCAACAGGATCGCACTTCCCGATAGCATAAAACCAGGAAAGAATTGGCTTGAGAGTATATGTTTACGGAAAGGGACAGTTATGAAAAAATTGCGGGAATGTGGTTAATCCCTCTCATCTTGCTGGTAGCGGTCGCAATTCATCACCGCCTACGCATATACCGCCTCGGCCAAACCCCTTGGAAAGGCGGCAGCTTCTCCATGTTCTCCGAGATAAGCCAAGGCGCCCCGGTCACCGAAATCACGGTTCGAGAAACCCAGGGCGGTGTGACCCGGCTCCGAATCGTCGGCCAAGGGGAAAATCCCCTGCTGCAAAAAGCCGCCGCCGTCCCAACCGAGAAAAATTCGCTCGAATGGGCGAGAGCAGTAAACGAAATGGAATGGAAACGCTGCGGTAATTTCGCCCACGCCCCGCTCGGTCCCCAGGAAAGCACCCCCATGAGGATAACCGAAGTCATCGTGCGCTATCGACGCGTCGAATTCGATATCCGGACCGGCCGTTACTCCGCGAAGGACTTTAAAACCTTTCGTCTCGATCTGCCGAACGAGACGCAGCGAGCGTCCCAATGACGGCAGAATTGCACGACCTGCTCTCCGCCCCTTCCCTGGAATGGGCGCCGCGACTCACCGCACTGTTCCTATTGGCCGTGCGCCCCTGGCGCCAGTACGAGCCCGCGGGGAGCTTCGCCTACCTCCTCGGCAAGGTTTACCTCGTGTCGCTGATGACGGCCCTGCTGCTGCCGAAGGTCGCCGGGGCCCCGAGTTTTTGGTTCTTCCTGACGCTCGTGCATTTTTCGTGGATCTATCTGGCCTATGCGGTCGCGGACAATCACCGTTACCTTGAAGGGTACTGGTGCCTTTCGATGGCCCTCGCGCTCATGGCCGGCGACCCGGAAGGAGCCCGGTATTTGGCGCTGGATGCCCGTCTCCTGATCGGCCTTTGCTTTTTGCTCGCCGTCTTATGGAAAGTATGGAGCCGGAACTACCGCGAGGGAGGATTTTTCGTCGACCGATTGTGCTTTGAGCGCCGCTTCTTACCCATCGCCTCGGGAGCCGCCGGGCTCACCCCGGATATTCAGATAAAACATATGGAGGCCAGGAGGAAGCTGGTCGGCGGTGAGACGACGACGGCCCAGGCCCCGGTGCCCAAGCGATTGCGATGCGTCGCATGGACCATGGCATGGTGGACCGTCGCCATCGAGTCCTTGGTGGCGATTCTGTTCCTGCTGCCATTGCCGCATCTCGATCTTTGGAGAACAGTCGCATTGGGAGTCTTTGTGATCACCACCTACCTGCTGGTGCCCGTTCCCAGCTTCGGACAAATCCTGCTGCTCATGGCACTGGTCGCCGTCGAGGATGTCGAACTTCGGATATTCCTTCTTGCGCTCGCCTTGGCCGTCGCCGTCTTTGCGGGAATCGCCCACCTCCTCGGAAAAATGGCCCGGCGCCGGATGAGGCGTTTGCAGAAAAAAAGTCGAATCCCCAAAATTTCATGGACCGCGCGAGCCGCTCAGCGGCGCCTGGAGCAAGAAGGAAACTCTTGGCGCTTGGTCTTTCCCTCGGTACCACTCTCACTTTACGTCAAGTCAGGCTGGATCCCCCAATTTCAAGACCTATTGGCAAGCGACCAAGGCTTCCCGGCCGGAGAGCTTTTTTCCAGCGTCCCCGAGACGGAACAGTCCGATTTAAAGGAACTCCTTTCCATCCTTCTCACCTTGAAATTAATCTCTCACTCCAGGAGATGATTTCCTTAATTTGCGGGTTTACTATGGGGCTTAAGTGAGTACTAAAAGTACACATAATAGGCTCTATCTATTCTCGAAAAACCACGTCCATTAATAATTTCTACTAATGGACCTCAATCAGACTTAAATATCCCAAGTATTTTCATATACTTATTTATCCGTTTGAAAATAGGCCCATTGGCACCGCCTTTGCTTATATAAATCAATAGAAAATAAATAGCCCCAACCCTTCAGCAGAGGCCCTACGCAAGTAGGGCCTTTGTTTTTCTAGTCGCAAAATAGGAATGTTTGACTCTCCTATTACACAGCCATAAAATCGCAATATGTCCGAAATTGTTCCCGATCGCATTTTGGGAACGGGTTCCATGGGTGCTGTCCACCTGGCCCACGGACCTGGGGGCAAGACCTACGCCCTCAAGGTCCTGAAGGCCGACTCGCCCGCGCTGCTCCCCATGTTCGAGTCTGAGGTGGGCATCCTCTCCAAGCTCCAGCACCCTCGCCTCGTCTCCATCGAGGGCTTCAGCAAATCCGGCGAAGGCGTCGCCGGGATTGAAGGCTCACCCTGCTTCTGGATGGAATACGTCGACGGCCTCCCCATTCTCGAAGCGGCTAAGCAGGCCGGGCCCCAGCAAATCCTCGATTGGTTCCGCGAGTGCCTCGAGGCCCTCGACTACCTGCACACCCAAGGCATCCTCCACGGCGACTTGAAACCCGCCAACATCCTCGTCGACCGCGAGGGCCACACCAAGCTGGTCGACTTCGGGCTGGCCACCTTGACCCGCAACCTCGAGGGCGGCAAGCGAGCCGCCGGCTCCCTGCCCTATCTCGCCCCCGAGGTGGTCAACGGCGAGCGGCTCCCGGCTAGCGACCTCTTCGCCCTGGGCACCATCTTCTACCAGGCCCTCAGCGGCTCGCACCCGCGTGCCGGCGCGAAGAACCTGCAACAGCTCTTCTCCCCCGACGTCAAGCCCCTCGCCGCCGCCGGCCGGAATATCCCGCGCCGGACCGCCCGCGTCCTCGAGCGCCTGATCGAGCCCGAGCTTGCGCGGCGCCTCAAGACGGCGCGCGACGCCTTGGCCGCCCTCGAAGAGAGCGGCCTCGAGCCCGAGGAGCCCGGCGAGTCCGAGTCCTTCCACTCCTTCGAGATGTTCGGCGTGCGGGAGAGCCGCGCCGCCTTCGATCGCTTCTTCGCCGCCCTCCGCGCGGAGGGTCGGCACGGCCTGGCCCTGCTCCACGGCCAGCCGGGCGTCGGC
>SZOV01000056.1 GCA_030263375.1 Deltaproteobacteria bacterium PRO3 | reverse complement strand
GAAGGTGTCGCCCTTGTCGATGGTCTCTTCCTCTTCCGGCAGCTAGACGAAGACGATGTCCCCCAATTGCCCTTGCGCGCAGTAGGTGATGCCGACGGTCGCGACGTCGCCTTCGATGCGAACCCATTCGTGCTCGGTGGTGTATTTGAGATCTTCAGGGAAGTTCATAAGGACGCCCGCTCCAATGAATCCGTTCGAAATCTTCTATACATTTTTCATGGGCCCTGTCCCGGTCTGCACCCCCACCGTGCTCGCAAGCGGCGCTGCGGGTTTGGCCAATCGCCAAGCAGTCCTAAGAACCCCCGCCCGGACACCCATGAAAAAATGTATAGAAGATTTCGAACTCCTAAATAAGTCGTTATTTTCGCGAATAAAAAGGCAATCGAGTGATTTTTGCTTTCTTCATTTTACCCCTGATGTCAATGAAAATTTCCCCGCTCTCGGCCGCGGCGCCGCGCGTCAAGAGCGCGGTCGCGATGCCGACCTGCAGGCTGGGGCTGAAGGTGCCGCTGCACACGACGCCGACGCGCTCGGTGCCCGCGAAGACGGCATAGCCCTCGCGCGGGATGCCGGGCTCTTCCATCGTCAGGCCCTTCAGCTCGCGCGCCGGCCCGCGCTCTTGAATGCGGGCCAAGGCCTCGCGCCCGATAAATTCGCCCTTCCCCAGCTTCACGACCCAGGCGAGGCCGGCCTCGAGGGGATCGACGGCGTCGCTCAGCTCGTGGCCGTAGAGCGGGTAGCCCATCTCGAGGCGCAGGGTGTCGCGCGCGCCCAGGCCGATGGGGCGGATGCCCTCGGGCTCGCCCGCCTTCAGGAAGGCCTCCCAAAGCCGCAACAGGTCGCCGTTCTCCAAAAAGACCTCGATGCCCTCCTCGCCGGTGTAGCCGGTGCGGGCGATGAGTCCTTTCACCCCGGCCAGGGAGGTCTCGCGGCATTGAAAGCGCTTCAGCGAGGCCAGGTCGAAGCCGAGGGCTTGCAAGACGGCCCCGCTCTTCGGACCTTGGAGGGCGATCATCCCCATCTCGGGGCTGCGGTCGGTCAGCGAGACTTGGCCGGAGAGGTGCGAGAGCAGCCACTCGCGGTCCTTGTCGATATTGGCGGCGTTCACGCAGAGCATGAAGCGCCGGGGGCCCAGGCGATAGACGATGATGTCGTCGACCGCAGTGCCCTTCTCGTAGAGCAAGAGCGAGTACTGGGCGTCGCCGTCCTTAAGCCGGCTAACGTCGTTGGTCGTGACCTTTTGCAGAAAGGCCTCGGCCTCCGGGCCCTCGACAAAGAATTCGCCCATGTGGGAGATGTCGAAGAGGCCGCAGCGCTCGCGCACCGCCTGGTGCTCGGCCAGGACGCCCTCGTAGGAGACCGGCATGTCCCAACCGCCGAACTCGACAAGCTTGGCGCCATGTCGAAGGTGCCAGTCGTAGAGGGGAGTTTTTTTTCCCATAGTTTCGCCCCTACAATCCCGCCCGATCCAAAATTTCGGGAACGAGGTCCTCCCGCCCCACCGTCATGATGTGAATCCCGTGCGAGATCGCCCGCAGCTCGCGGATCTGTTGGGCCGCGAAGTCGATGCCGACCTGCAGGGGCTCGGCGGCGCCGTTGAACTTGTGGATGATCTCCTCCGGGATGCGGATCCCGGGCACGTGGGAATTCAAAAAGGCCGCCTGCTTCGGTCCCTTGACCAAAAGCACGCCGATCAGGCTCTTGACCTTGTGCTCCTCACAGTAACGGTGGAAGGTCTCGACCTGAGCCAAGTCGTAGACCGGCTGGGATTGGAAGAAGGCCGCGCCGTTTTTCATCTTCTCTTCCATCTTTTGGAAGAAGGCCTTGGCGCCGATGTTCTTCGGGTCGACCGCGCCGCCGACGAAGAAGTCCGTCTTGCCGCTCAGCGGATGGTCGCCGTAGCTCAAGCCCTGGTTGAGCTTCTGAACCAAGGCCATCAGCTTGACAGAGGTCAGGTCGAAGACCGGCTTGGCCTCCTTCTGGTCGCCCAGGGCGACCGCGTCGCCGGTGAGCGGCAGAATGTTGCGGATCCCGAAGGCGTGGGCGCCCAGCAGGTCGGATTGAAGGGCGAGGCGGTTCCGGTCGCGGCAGGCCAACTGGTAGATGGGCTCGATGCCCTCGCGCACCAGGGCCGCGCTGGCCACCAGAGAGGAGAGGCGCATGATCGCCCGCTGGTTGTCCGTGACGTTGATCGCCACCACGCGGTCCTTCACCAGGCGCGCCTTCTCGAGGAAGTCGCTTAAGTCCGGGCCCTTGGGCGGCGCGATCTCGGAGGTCACGACGAAGCGTCCGGATTGTAGTTCTTCTTTAAGTCTGGTCATGAAGCACTTATTTTACCTGGATTCGGAAAAGCGACGCGCGGCCAGCAGGGTGTTCCACAATAACATGGTGATAGTCATGGGCCCCACGCCGCCCGGCACGGGCGTCACGTAGGCGGCCTGCTCGATGGCCGAGGCGAACTCGACGTCTCCGACGATCTTCTTGTCGGCCTTGCGATTGATGCCGACGTCGATCACCACCGCCCCCGGTTTGAGCCAGGAGCCCTTCACCAGCTCGGGGACCCCGACGGCGGCGACGACCACGTCGGCGCGGCGCACTTCGGCGGCCAGGTCAGGAGTACGGGAGTGGCAATAAGTGACCGTGGCGTTCTTTTCGAGCAGCATCATGCCCATCGGCTTTCCGACGATGTTGCTGCGCCCGACCACGACGGCGTGCTTGCCTTGCAGCTCGAAGCCGATGGACTCGAGGAGCTTCATGGCGCCGAAGGGCGTGCAGGAGCGAAAACCCTCCCGGCCGGTGACCAGGTTGCCGATATTCAGGGGGTGAAGCCCGTCGACGTCCTTGCGGGGATCAATATAAGTAGCAATGTCGAGGGCCTTAAGGGCCGGAGGCAGGGGCAGCTGAACCAAGATGCCGTGGACCTTGGGGTCCTCGTTCAGCCTGCGGACGAGGGCGATCAGGTCCTCCGCCTTCGTGTCCGCGGGCAGGCTGTGCTGGAAGCCGGCGATGCCGACGTCCTCGCAGGCCTTGGTCTTGTTGCGCACGTAGATCTGGCTGGCGGGGTCCTCGCCAACCAGGACGACGGCCAGACCGGGACGCAGGCCCTTCGCCGCGAAGAGCTCCGAGACGCCTTGCTTGATTTCCGCGCGAATTTTCTCGCTGACCGCCTTGCCGTCGATGATGCTGCCCATGGTCGTGGGGACTAATCGGCGCCCCCCACCCAAGTCAACGGCTTTTTGGCGCCGGTCGCGGGCCTAGAAGGCCCATTTCACGACCACCGGCATCAGCCGGGTCAGGAAGGCGACGTTGTTCTCGTTGAAGACGATGTCGAAGGACACGTCGGAGCCGATCTTGAAGTGCTCGCCGATATCGTATTGCCAGCCGAAGACCGGGATCGCGGCGTCGCCGAAGTCGGCGCCGTCGAAATTGGCGACGTAACCCATGCCGGCTCCGACGAAGAGATTCACCTTGGGAGTGATGTCGAAATAGTAGCGAAAGCGCGCGCCGACGTGGAAGGTGTCGGTGTCGCCCACCGTGCCCTCGAGGCGCAGGCTCAGCGAGGTGTGCTCGGTGAAGAAGAATTCGGGCTCGAGTCCGATGTCGAAGGAGGCGCCGAGGCCCTCGGTGCCGACGGCGACGCCGAGCGGCAGGTTCAAGACGAATTGCCGCGCCTGGGTATCGGCCAGCGCGGGGGCGCTTAGGCCTCCGAGGATGCAGGCCGCGACGAAGATTTTTTGGGAATGACGGATGATTTTTTTCAACATGATCGTTTCTCCTCTTGAATAAGACAGTGACGGCGACAAAACCCACACACGAGTCGCCGCGACAGGTCTTGAAATCCAGATCCGGATTTTTCGCTACCGACTGAGGTCCGCGCTGTCAACGAGATTTTGATGGCGAGTCGCCGTACGCTGTAGGATCATCCATGGAGAAAAAAAGGAGCCAGCCATGTCCGGAGAGATTCGAGAATATTCCATGTATATCGACGGCGCCTTCGTCGAGGCCACCTCGGGCGAGCGCACAAAATCGATCTGCCCCGCGGATCAGGAGACCCTTGCGACCTTCCCCCGAGGCGCCAAGGAAGACGTCGACCGCGCCGTCGCCGCCGCGCGCCGCGCCTTCGAGGACACCGACTGGGGACACGTGCGCAACAGCGTCGAACGCGGGCGCCTGCTGCGCGAGATCGGCAAGCGGCTGCGCGACGACCTGGACCGCTTAGCCGAGATCGAGGCCCTCGACACCGGCAAGACCATCACCGAGACCAGCCTGATCGACGTCCACCAGGCCGCCGACACCTTCGAATATTTCGCCGACCTGGCCACGCAGCTCAACGGCGAAGTCTTGGCCGTACCCGCCGACGCCCTCGACCTGGCGCTGCGCGAGCCGCTCGGCGTCTGCGGCGCCATCGCCGCCTGGAATTTTCCGCTGATGTTCGCTGCCTGGAAGATCGCTCCCGCCCTGGCTGCGGGCAACACGACGGTCTTCAAGCCCGCCGAGCTGACCTCGATGAGCGCCCTTGAACTGGCCAAGATCTGCGACGCGGTCGGTCTGCCCGCCGGCGTCGTCAACGTCGTGACCGGCCCCGGCTCGGCCGTCGGTCAGGCCTTGGCCGAGCACCCCGACGTCGCGAAGCTCTCCTTCACCGGCTCCACCGAGGTCGGACGGCGCATCCTGCAGGCGGCGGGCGGCAATCTCAAAAAGACGACGCTGGAGTTGGGCGGCAAGTCGCCGAACATCGTCTTCCCCGACGCCGATCTCTCCCGCGCGGTCAGCGGCGCCCTCACCGCGATCTTCTTCAACGCGGGGGAGTGCTGCATCGCGGGTTCGCGCCTCTTCCTCCACGCCGACATCTACGACGCCTTCGTCGAGCAGCTGGTCGAGCGCGCCCGGAAGATCAAGGTGGGGCATCCCCTGGATTGGGACTCCCGCATGGGACCGCTGGTCACGCCGACGCACCGGCAGCAGGTGCTCTCCTACGTGCAATGGGCCAAGGAGAACGGCCTCAACCTGCTCTGCGGCGGCGAGGTGCCGAAGGACCCCGCCCTCGCCCGCGGCAATTACCTCGAGCCGACGATCTTCGCCGCCGACTCCAATGCGGTGAAGCTGGCCCAGGAGGAGATCTTCGGGCCGGTCCTGACCGTGCTGAAATTTACGGAGGAGGAAGAGGCCGTCCGCCTCGCCAACGACACGATCTACGGCCTGGCGGGCGCCGTCTGGACCCAGGACATCAAGCGGGCCTTCCGCGTCGCCAAGCGGATCAAGGCGGGCCAGGTCTGGGTCAACCAATACATGTTGGTCTCGCCCTTCGCCCCCCATGGGGGCTTCAAGCAGAGCGGCTACGGCAAGGATTTGTCGAAGTATTCGCTGGAGGAATACACGCAGGTGAAAAACGTCTACGTGGATCTCTCGGAGGACGAATTCTTGAGCCTCTACGAGTAGGGGCGAACCTCGTGTTCGCCCCCCGTGCACGGACAAAGAGGGCGAACACAAGGTTCGCGCCTACGGACGCCGAAAATAAATCGATATTCGATGGAATTACTCCGCGGACGCAAGCTCCGCCGCCGCGACCTCGCGGACCTCGACCTTGGTCTGGCCACGGCGATGAAAGCCCAGCTTTCGCGCCGCCGCGTAGGAAAGGTCTAAAATGCGCCGCTTGATGAAGGGCCCGCGGTCGTTGACCCGCACCACGGCCTTCCGGCCGTTTTCCAGATTGGTCAATTCCAGCAAGGTCCCAAAGGGAAGGTCGCGGGAGGCGCAGGTCATGGCGTGCATGTTGTAGCGCTCGCCGCTCGCGGTGCGGCGGCCGTGGAAACCGGGGCCGTACCAAGACGCCCATCCGACGGCCATGGGCTCGGATTCGATCTCGAGATTCAGCTCGGCAGGCATAGGAACCATCAAATCCCAGGCCTTGAAGTGGGCCTTCACCTCTTTTTTGACCTTGGCAATGCCCGGCACGGCGAGCGCGGCCAGGGTCAAGGCAATCATCAAGCTGAGGGAGACGCGAAACATCCCTGGAGGGCTAACGATTTTCTCCTCCAGCGTCAACCCGGCCGGGAAAACCGGCGGGATCATTGACATTTCTCAAGGCCTTCCCTAACGTGTCCCGAGGGTCCCCGCTCGAAGGGTCCCGGAAGGAAATGTCATGCCGCGCGCCCACTCCGCCACGCCCGCCACCCGATTGATGATCGCCGCCTCCGAAAGCGACGCCAACCTGTTTTGGGCCACGCAGTTTCTCGCCCCGGACCCCGTCGTCTTCATCGAGCACCGCGGCAAGCGCTACCTCCTGCTCAACGACCTCGAGGTCGATCGCGGCAAGAAGGAGGCCGAGGTCGACAAGGTGCTCAGCTACTCCGAGATCGAAAAAAAACTCTCCGCTAAAAACGGCAAGAAGCCCGCGATGAGCGACGTCATCGCCCACGTCCTCAAAGGTCTGGGCGCCAAGGAGCTCACGGTGCCGGCGACCTTCCCGCTCTCCTTCGCCTTGCAGCTGAAAAAGCGAAAATTCAAGACCCTACCCAAGCCGGATCCCTTCTATGAAGAGCGGGTGCTGAAAACGGCGCGGGAGAAGGCCGCGATCAAGGACGCCCTAAGGCACACCGGCGAGGCGATCCAGGCCGCCTACCGCGTCCTGCGCGAATCAAAAATCCGCGGCGACCGCATCTATTACCGCGGCGAGGTCCTGACCAGCGAGCGCCTGCGCGGGACGATCAACCTGCACCTGATGGCACAGAACTGCCTCGGCAAGCACACCATCGTCGCCGGCGGCAACCAGGCGGTGGACCCGCACTGCGAGGGCTACGGCCCCCTCAAGCCGCACCAGACTATCGTGATGGACGTCTTCCCCCGCTCGATGGACAGCCAATACTTCGCCGACATGACGCGGACGGTGGTGAAGGGGAAGGCCAACGAGAAGATCCGGAAAATGTGGCACACGGTGAAGGAGGCCCAGGAGGGCGCCATCCGGCGCGTCCGCGCGGGCGTCAATGGCCGCGACATCCACCAGTGGATCCAGGATTATTTTGAGACGCGGGGCTACAAGACGGGGCGGGTGAAGGGCCGGATGCAGGGCTTCTTCCACGGCACCGGCCACGGCCTGGGCCTGGACATCCACGAGGCGCCGCGGGTGTCGAAGGTGTCGGAGATATTAAAGGCCGGGACGGTGGTGACGGTCGAGCCCGGCCTCTATTACCAAGGCATCGGCGGGGTGCGGATCGAAGACGTCGTCTACGTCAAGAAAGGCGGCTGCGAGGTCTTGTCGTCCTGCCCCAAAATATTGGAGATCCCGTAGGGGTCTTAGCCCCTACAGATCCTTCAGGATCTCCTCTTTCTTCTTGTCGTAATCCTTCTCGGTGATCAGGCCCTTGTCCTTCAAGGCCTTCAGCTCGGTCAGGCGGGCCTGGGCGTCGCTTTGGTCCTTCGCGGAGGGGGCCGGACGCGCCGGCGCCGGTGCGGCAGTCGTGGAGAGCGTCGTCGCACCCGTCGCCGAAGAGCCCTCCGGCGACTTGGCCATCTTCTTGCCCTTCTTCGCCAGCTCAGCCTCCTCGCGCAGCCGCTCGTCCTCGACGTCGAGGGCGTCCGCGATCTGCGGCCAGTTGGCGTTGAGGTCGAGGATCAGGGTATCGGTGGAATCGAGGGCGAACTTCTGTCCCTGCTGCGGCTCGATGCGCACGCCCACGCCCTTGGCCTCCTCGATCAGCCGTTGGCCGGTGGTCTTGGCCTGATAGTCGCCCTGCAGCTTGGCCTCGACCTTCAGGAAATCCAGGTGCAGCTCGTTGCCGACGATCCACATGCGGACGATCGTCAGTTTGTCGTTGCGGATGATGAAATAGGGCCGCTTCTGCACCACCGACCATATCACCGCCTGTTCCGGCGTCGCCTTGGCGAAGGCCTCGATCAGGTAGGGGGCGAACTTGTCGACGTACTCCAGCTCGAAGATGTCGCGGTTCTTGGATTCCTTCAGGAGGATCAGCTTCTTGCTGTACTTCAGGCTGCGCAGGATGGCCCGGATCTGCTCGTCGGTGAAGGTATAGGGATGGTTGAGCTGGACCTCCGGCCCCTTGGGCTTGAATTTTTCCAGCTTGACGAAATTGGCCTGGTTGTTGGGCTGCTGGTAGACCGTGGCGCCCCGGGCGGCCAGGGCCGGGACGGACAACAACACCAGGGAAAAAATCTGCAATAGTCGCTTCATGGATACTCCGACGCGGGAGAGGCGGTTTTGGTTTCGCGTTGGGCTCTAATATAAAGGGTGGGGGAGGTCAACATTCTCAAAATTTTGTTGCCTAAGCCCCCGGCTTTCCACAAGATAGGCCCCTATGCAACGCAGGTTTTGGCTGGTCCTGCCCCTCGCCTTTCTCCTGGTGACGGCGGCGGGCCTCTATCTCACGCCCCATCCGGCGGGGCTCGGCACGCATCGCGCGCTGGGCCTGCCCAAATGCCTCTTCCTCGAATGGACCGGCCTCCCCTGCCCCGGCTGCGGCCTGACTACCAGCTTCACGCACCTGCTGCACGGCCAATGGCGGGAGGCCTTCGCGGCCCATGCCCTGGGCCCCCTGCTTTTCCTGGCCTTCGGGATCGCGGCGGCCCTTTCCTTGGCCGAGTACTTTCATCGCCGGACCCCGCTCGGCGGCCTCTTGCGCGGGGCCAAGATGCATTGGGCCTATGCCGGACTGACCGTCTTTTTGGGCGCCTGGGCCCTGCGCCTGGTCTCGATTTGGCAACACCATTCTTGAACGACGAAGCGAAAGGACGAACGCTATGACGCCTCCTCCCACCCCGACCTCCACCGCCACCCCAGCCCCGGCCCCCGCCGGCGCCCCGAAGAACAACACCAAGGCCATCATGGCCCTGGTCTTGGGCATCCTCAGCCTGCTCTGCTGCGGCTTCTTCGCCGGCATCCCGGCCATCATCGTCGGGCGCTCCGAGGTCAAGGCCATCGACGAGGGGCGCGGCGATCCCGCCAACCGCAACCTGGCGCAGATCGGCTGGATCCTCGGCCTGGTGGGGACCGTCCTCAGCGCCATCGGCGCGCTGGTCTACATCGGCATCTTCGCCTTCGCCATCATGCAGGGCAAGGCGATGAACCCCAGCACTTTCTAATTTCGGAACTTCTATGGGCCTCAAGATCGTCGCGGGTTCGGCCAAGGGCCGCAAGCTGCGCGGTCCCAAATCGAAGGGCATCCGCCCGGCGGCGGCCCGCGTGCGCGAATCGCTCTTTCAGATCCTCGGGGACCTGTCCGGCAAGCGGGTCTTGGATCTCTTCGCCGGCACCGGGAGCATGGGCCTGGAGGCCCTGTCCCGGGGCGCCGACTCGGTCGTCTTCGTCGACCCCAACCAGGCCGCCGTCTCGCTGCTCTTCCACAACCTGGGGCTCACCGGCTTCCAGGAGAAGGCCCACGTGATCAAGAAGAAGGCGGCCGCCGCGATCGAGTTTTTGCACAAAAAGGGCTACCGCTACGACCTGATCTTCCTGGACCCCCCTTACGATAAGGGTTTCGTCGACGCGACCCTCAAGAAGCTCAAGGCCTTTCCCTTGCTGGCACCCGAGGGCCTCCTGCTCTGCGAGCACTCCCCCCGCGAAAGCCCCGCTTTTTTGAGTGGACTCGAGGTGGCGGATTTACGTAAGTACGGCCAAACGACGGTCACCTTCCTCAAGGAAACCCCATGCGCAGCAAAGTCGCCATCTACCCCGGCTCCTTCGACCCGCCCACCTTCGGGCACATGAACATCGTCGAGCGCGGCTTAGGCATCTTCGAAAAAATCATCATCGCCGTCGCCCACAACACCTCGAAGCGCTCGTTGTTCCGTCCGGAAGAGCGCGTGGCCCTGCTGAAGAAACTCTTCAAGGGCCGCAAGGACGTCGAGGTCGACACCTTCGAGGGCCTGCTGGTCGAGTACGCCCGGCGGAAAAAGACCAACGCCATCCTCCGCGGCTTGCGCACGGTGGCGGATTATGAATACGAATTGCAGATGTCCTTCGCCAACAAAAACCTCGACCCGAAGCTCGAGACCATCTTCATGATGACCGAGAGCCGCTTCTCCCACATCAGCTCGACAATCATCAAAGAAATCGCGTACTTCGGAGGTTCGGTGAAGGGCCTGGTGCACCCCTTGGTCGCCAAGACCATCCGTACGAAACTCAAGGAAAGAGCTTAAGACATGGTGAAACTCGCCCAACGCATCCAAAAGGTGAAACCCTCCCCCACCTTGGCCATCGACACCAAGGCCAAGGCGATGAAGGCGGAGGGCATCGACGTGGTCGGCTTCGGCGCCGGCGAGCCCGACTTCGACACGCCCGAGCACATCAAGCAGGCCGCCATCGCGGCCCTGAAGGCGGGCAAGACCAAGTACACGCCCGTGGGCGGCGTCAACGAGTTGAAGGATGCGATTATCGCAAAGCTGAAACGCGACAACAACCTAAGCTACACCCGCGACGAGGTCCTGGTCAGCTGCGGGGGCAAGCACTCGCTCTATAACATCGCCCAGGTCCTCCTCGAGGCCGGCGACGAGGTGATCATCCCCGCGCCCTATTGGGTGAGCTATCCCGACCAGGTGCTCCTAAACGACGCGACCCCAGTCATCGTCGAGACGAAAGAGGCGAACGGCTTCAAAATCACGCCGCAGGAGCTCGAAAAGGCGATCACTCCTAAGACCAAGGCCTTCGTCCTGAACAGTCCCTCCAACCCGACGGGCTCGGCCTACAGCCGCAAGGAGCTCGAGGCGGTCGCCGAGGTGCTGGTCGCCAAGGGCATCCTCTGCATCTCCGACGAGATTTATGAAAAGATCGTCTACGAGGGTTTCGAATTCGTCTCCATCGCCTCGCTCAACGACAAGATCAAGGCCCTGACCGTCACGGTCAACGGCGCCAGCAAGGTCTACTCGATGACCGGCTGGCGGATGGGCTACGCGGCGGGGCCCAAAGAGATCCTTGCGGCCATGACCAAGCTGCAGGGCCAGGTCACGACCAACATCAACAGCATGACCCAGTGGGCCTGCGTCGCGGCCCTCAACGAGTCCCAGGATTTCTTGAAGGAATGGGTGGCCGAATTTCAGCGCCGCCGCGACTACATCGTGAAGCGCTTCAACGCCATGCCGGGGATCCGCTGCTACAACCCGCAGGGCGCCTTCTACGTCTTTCCCAACATCTCCGCCTATCTCGGCAAGAGCGCGGGCGGTCGCAAGATCGACACCGACTCGGCCTTCTGCGAGTACCTGCTCGAGAAGCACCTGGTGGCCTGCGTCGCGGGCTCGGGCTTCGGCGCGCCGGGCTATATGCGGCTCTCCTACGCGACCAGCATGGAGAACATCCAAAAGGGCCTCGACCGCATCGAGAAGGCCTTGGGCGATTTTTCCTAGAAGGTCGGCGTCGACGGGAAATCCGCCGGCAGGTTGACCCGCGCGTCGTCCGGCAGGAGCAACTCGAGGAAGGGCACGTTCGTCACGTCGATGTCGATGTCCAGGCAGGTGCTCTGGTCGACCTCCACGGCCGTGGAGAGCTCCGCGCAGACGGCGAAGAAGTTCTCGATGGGCGGCGGAGGCACCAAGGCGAGCGAGGGGAACAGCGTGAAGTTCTGCAGGGTGCCGCTCCAGAAGTTGAAGTCGGTGCGGTAGCGGGCGACGTACTGCAGGGTGGACGGCGGCTCGACCGGTGTTCCGTCGCTGTTCACCTGGTTGTTGCTGTAGCGGATGGTCTTCAACAAGCGGTCTTCGCTGGGGTCGGTGGCGTCCAAGGCGGTCTGCTCGGTCCGCACATAGGCCACGTTGGAATCGGGCGTGAAGAAAACCGACTGAAACAGCGTGAAATATTCCGTGAATTGATCCAGCGGACGCGCGGGATTGCGATGGTTGTAGTTAACCCCCAAATTGCTGAGACCGACCGGCGGATCCGAGGGATTGATGAAGATGCTGATGCTCAGCCGGAAGCTACCCGCGCCGGGATTGCCCTCGTCTTCGGGCGTGTCCGGGTCGTCGGGGATATTGAGCTGGTCGAAGCATCCCGCGATGAAGGGCACGAATTCGCCGTTCAGTGCGGCATCGCGCCAGATGCGGTAGCAAACGGCCTGAAGGTCCTCGAAGGGCGCTTCGGAGGGACAGACCGAGTCGCAGCCGGTGGGACAGGTACAGCCGGTGCCGTCGTCATCCCCGTCGCCGTCGTAATCGAAGGCGGAAAAATCGATCTTGAGACGCTGATCGGGGAAAAAGCTGCCCGAGTCGAAGAACCGCGTAATGGGATTGAACGGAATCTGGAGTTGAGAAAGGCTGTTGAGGAACAACTCCACCTGGGTATTGACAAATTCGTTCGTGGTGAATCCGAAGACGATCCCGTCGAAATACTCGCCGCCCACCGGCAAGACCTGGGGCTTGAAGCCGCCGTCGTCCGCCACGAACTTCAAGGTGGCCCCGCCGCCGACCACATTGGTCTCGCTGACGTCGATGGCGACGTCATCCGGGAAAGAGAGCGAGGCCGGGAGCTCCGCCAGGGGCGCGGGTGCTGTGGCGGGGTTCAGGGCGGTGCAGGCGATGCCTAAGGCCGCAAAGATCGGCGCCAGCAAGGTCCAAAATCTTTTTTTAAGCTCTTGCATCACGTCTTAAGGCTCCACGCAGCAAACCCCGTTGCAGGCCATGTCGAAGCTGGCCACACCGAAGCCGATCAATTCGTTGCAGACGGGCTGGCCGAAGGTCCCGCACTCTACCGCAAAACCCAGGGACTCGATGATCGGGCAATCGACCTCGGGATTCGGCTCGAAGACGAAACAAATCTCGGAGGTAAGGGCGATGCCGCAGACGCCGAAGCCGGCCGCGCCGCCGCATTCGCCCGGGTTGACCGGGTCGTCGCACAGGTCGCCGAAGGTATCCGAGGGAACGAACTCACAGCAGCCGTTCGGATTGCACTGATGCCCGAATTGCGCGCAACCGCCAGTCAGGCCGTAACGGTCGTTGATCTCATCCGCCCGCTGACAGGTCATCTTCAGGCTGGTGTCCGAGGGCGGGCAATCCTGGCAGCAACCACTGGTGCAACCCAAGTCCAAGGAACAGTCGCTGGGTTCCTCGCAGGCGTCCACGTTGGGGGCGCAGGGGCAGGCGTCTCCCTTGCCGTCCAAATCGCCGTCGAGCTGGTCCGGATTTTCGATGGCCGGGCAATTGTCGCAGAGGTCGCCCACCCCGTCCGCGTCGGTATCGGACTGGTTGGGGTTGGGCAAGTTCTGACAATTGTCGGTCAGGTCGTCTCTAAAATCGTTGTCCGCGTCTTGAAAGCAGCTGGAGGCGTTGAGCGAGGAGAGGCAATTCAACCCGGCGTATCGGCCGGCGGACTGCAAGACTTGAACCACCGGCACCGGCGGCAGGCCGGGGCCTGCGAAAACCAGCGAAAACTTGGAACCGATCTGCAAGATCTCCAGATCCCCTGTGACGCCCGATCCCTGCATGTTCAGGGTAATGTCGGCCTGGGTGAGATCCGGGTTGCAGCCGGGGAAATCGATCTGGAAATTGTAAGTAAAAGTTCCGTTCATCAGCTGGCCGGTGCCGACCTGCACCCCGCGAAAGGCGATGGTGCCGGTGAGGACGTAGGAACAGTCTTCGCCCTCGGCGGCCGTGCAGTCCCCGACCAAGTCCGCG
This sequence comes from Deltaproteobacteria bacterium PRO3, assembly GCA_030263375.1. Classification (NCBI taxonomy): domain Bacteria; class Deltaproteobacteria; species Deltaproteobacteria bacterium PRO3. The sequence goes on along the minus strand of SZOV01000056.1, from coordinate 8,850 downwards.
GCGCCCGCCTCGGAGGTGGTGACGCTGGCCGAGAGGTTTGACTGGCACCGCATGCCGGGAATACTCGCCATTTTGACGAAGTTTTGGGAATTAAGCGAGAGATTCGTCGCCTCGGAGAGTCCCAAGGCGTTAAGGGCGGCGGTGGCGGTGACGGTCGCGGCCGAGATGCTGTTGATCCGGCTGGCATTTGCCCCTGTGAACTTGTTCTGGGTCAAAAGCTCAGATTCGGAAGGCTCGCCTCCGCCGCAGGCAACCAAGAGGCTGATGACCACCGGGATAATCCAATTTCGACGCATCTTCCCTACCCCTCGCAATCCCCTAGAATGTCTCGATGAAACGATTTTAAGGTAAGTCGTTCCACCTTGAAAAGCTTTAAAAACGCCTCTAGAAAAATTTTCCTGCCTCGAAAATACACGGGGGGCCTAAGCCCCCCGTAATTACTCAGCGTTATATCGACGAACGGTTGCTAATAGACCCCGACTTGATTTCCGTCCGCGCAGGAATCCGCGGAGGAGCTGACGCACTTCGTGGTCTCCAAGGTGTTGCAACCGATGGCGGTCGGGTTGGAGGTCGGGCAGAAGAAGCTGGTCTCGGATCGCTTACGCTCCTTGCAGCCGAGTCCGCCGACCTGCGTGCCCGTGTTGCAGCTGATCGTCCCGTTGGTGAGAGTCTGGTTCCCGACGTCGATAACCGGGAAACAGGGCTGTATCAAATCGATGTTCCAAAGGATCTTCCCGATGCGAATGGATTCCGCAAAGGTTGAATTAGGCACTAAGTTGACGATGGAGGTCGCCTGGAAAGTCGGGTCCAATTCTGTGCAAAGGTTGCTGGTGCTCGCCGGAGCGACCGCGCAAGTGAATTGGTTGTTTGGGTCGATCTGCCCCCTATCCATATCGCATTGAGTACAGGCATTGACCAGCGGAGAGGCGTAATATTCAATGCCGCGGTCATCCTTGGTCATCCCGCCGAAGACCTCCACGCCGTTGAAGAAGGCACGGGTGTCCTCCGAGATCGTGCACCTGGCGGCGCAAACTCGGACGCTTCCTAAATTACATTGATCGGCTTGTTCTATCTTGAGGCACTCGGCGTAACAGACCTCGTCGACGTTTTTCCGGATAGTTGCGTGGCCTGCGGCTGACGCAAACAACAGCCCGCAAGCAGCCACTAACCCTATCAGTAGCTTTCCCATATTCCCTCCTTGGAAACCCCGATTCCCCACGAATCCCCACTTCCAAAGGGCCCCACCCCTTTCCTTAGGTGAAATACGAGAAGGAATCCGAAGTCGCGATTAAGTGAAAAAGATTGATTTAAAGGCAATGCTAATACTGTTCAGAAGTTTGTACAAATACTTTTGGCGAGGTTTGGAAAAAATTTCGCTGCGGAATTTGAAAATATTTCCAAAGAGCGAAATTGGCACGAAGTCGTCGCATGACTCGGGAGAAGCCTAGGCCCCTCTCATTCGCAAGCAGTGAAAATTATTAGGCTTCCAAAAAGCCTCTCCAGAAACTACCCCGTCAAAGGGAGGGCCCGCTTCAGGCGCGAGAAGAAACCGCCCTTCGCGGCGGTCCTTTCTTTTTCCCGATCTTCAAAAAGTTTTTTCTGAAAGCGCTGATTCAGATAGCGCGAGCGATACTCCTCCGGCAGCGAGGCGGCGATCCCCTCGAGGACCTGGATCCCCTTTTCAAAAAGCTCGAGGGCCTCGACGCGGGCCTTCTTGGCCGCATGGTGCCGGCCCCAGGCGTGGTAGAGCTCCCAAAGCAGCTCGCGGTAATTGTTCTTCTTGCACTCCTGCTCCAGCTCGAGGAAGACGGGGACCGGATCGCCGACCACCGAGGACTTCGCCCGCAGCAGGCGCAAGCGGATGTCGAATTCGTGATCCTGGGTTTGGACCTCGAGCTCGCCGAGACACTTCCGGCAGGCCTCCAACTTCTCTTGATCGTAGAGCAGATCCGCCAGGCCATATTTCGCCAAGGCCTTCAGCTCCTCGTTGCCGATGGCGGCCGCCTCGACCTCGGCTTGGCGGAAAAATTTTTCGGCCGCCTCGAAGCCGCCGAAACTGCGCTCCCAATAGGCGAGCATCAGCGCAAACCAGCCGGCGAGCAGGGCCTCGGAGATCTCCTCCGAGACCTTTCTCCCCTCCCGGAAGCAGCCCAGGGCGTACTCGCCCATGCCCAGCGTCAGGTACACGCTGCCCTGGCGCAGCAGGTTGTGGGCGATGTCTTTGCGGGTGCCGAACTTGCGCTGGTACTGGTCCATCTTCTGCAGGATGGAGAGGGCCTCGATGTAGCGGTTTTCCTTGAGCAAGGCGGTCAACAGGTTGCCCATGACCGAATACAGCGCGTGCATGGCGCCGGACTGCTCGGCCAGGACCATGGCCTTTTTCAGGCAGGAGATCGTCTCCTGGTAGCGGGAGCCCTTCAGGCAGGCGAAGCCCATGCCGTTCAAAAGCGTGAGCTGGTCGGAGATATTGTAGGACTCCGAACGCTCCAGGCGGCGGCGGAAGAATTGGACGGCCTCCTCGTGACGCCCCGCCAGCGACAGGGAGAGGCCGAGATTGTTGTTCTTGATCTGCAACCGTTCCGCCTCGGAGAGCTCCGCCTCCCGCGCGAAGGTCTTCTCGAAGCGCGCCACCGCCTCCGCCACCTTCCCCTCGTGGAGGTCGACGTTGCCCAGGGCGTTCTCGAGCATGGTCCGGTGCAGGGGGTCGCCGTCCGGAAGCAGCCTCACCGCCGCCTCGTAGTGCTCGCGCGCCGGGGCGAACTTCCGCATCTTGAAGTACAGCCACCCGGAAAGCTCCTCGCTCTCCCAGGAGGGGTATTGCGCCAATTTTTCCCGCAATCTCTCCGCCTCGGCGTAGCTGCCCGAGAGGATCAGGAGGCGGAAGGTCTTCAAGGTCAAGGCGCGCCACTCCGGCGATCCCTCCGCCGTCAGCTCGGCGGCCTTCTGCAGGCACTCGCAGGCCGAGGCGACCTTCCCTTCCCGCTCCAAGTCCTCTCCGGCCTGGCGGTAATGCCGGATCGCCTCCGAATTTTTCCCCGCCTTCGCGTAGTGGTAGGCGAGCTCCTTCACCGGCGTCGCGGCCGATTGCGCGAGGCCCCCAACGATCTTGGCGTGGAGCTCGCGTCGCCGCTCGGCCGGGAGCGATCCGATCAGATCGAGGGCCAAGGCCTGGCTGGAGACGCGGTAGACCGGATCTCCGTAGGGATTCCCGCTCAACAAGCCCAGCTTCATGCAGTTTTCCGCCACGTCGATGAAGGCGGCGGAATCCATCCCGAGGATGTTCAGGATCTCCGCCTCTCCGGCGGGCCTGAACAGCAGGGCCAGGGTCATCAGCAGCTCCTCCTCCGCGGGCTTGAGCTGCTTGAGCTTCTCTTCGTAGAGCTGATGGATCTTGTCGGGGCGCAGCAGGTTCTCCAGCGGCTCGCCGCGGAAGAAGTGCGGGGCGAGAAAGCGCAGGCCCTCGACCATCAGCAGGGGGAGGCCTCCGGAATACTGGTGCAGAACCTCGGCCAGGTTTTCGATCGGGGTCCGCTCGCCCAGGACCAATTTGAGGTAGGTGGAGATCCCTTTCGCGCTCAGGTGGGGCAGGCGGACGCCGCCCTCGATCGCCTCCTCGGTCGCGACCAGCAAGAACAGGGGCACCGCCTGTCCGGAGGCGCGCAGCTTGCGGGAATGCGCCGCCAGCTCGAGGACCAGGCTGCGCAGGTCCTGGTCGGCCTTGTGAAAATCGTCGATCAGCAGGCAAAGCGGCCCCTGTTTCGCCGCCTCGATGAGGAAGTCCATCCGGCGCCGGGTCTGCCAATTCTGGTCCAGCGCGTCCCCGGTGAAGGGCGGCATGTCCAGCCACTTTTCCAGCTTCGGCCAGGAGGGTACGTTCCAGTCGCACTCCACCTGCAGAAATCGGATCTCCTTCACTTGAACGACGTGGCGGATCTCTTCCAGCACCCGGCTCTTGCCCAGGCCCGCCTCGCCGGTGATGAAGTACACCGAGGAAAAATCCCCGGGCTCCGCCGAGAACAGGGCCTGCTCCATGCGCTCCTGGATGGGGCGCAGCACCTCCTCGCGGCGCTCCACGATCGGGCCCTCGATGGGGATCTGGGCGTGAAGCTCCTCCTCCTCGTGGCGGTACCGGCCGCCGGTGGCGAGGTTCAGGAAGTTCAGGACCACCCGGCTGTTGGAGAAGCGGTCCGAGGGATTCTTGGCCAACAGCTTTTCGGCGATCTCCCGGAGGTAGGCCGGGACCTCGCGCCCCTTCCAGAGACTCGGGGACAGGCTGCCGGAGCGGTGCCACTCCATGACGTCCTCCGGGTCATTCGCGCGGAAGGGCAGCCGCCCGGTGAGGCAGAGCAGGCAGAGCATGCCCAGGGAATACAGGTCCACGCGGTGGTCCAGCTTGGCGCTGCGCGCCAGGACCTCGGGCGCGATGAAGGCCAGGGTGCCGCCGAACTGCTGGGGCAAGGCCTTCAGCCGCACCGCCACGCCGAAGTCGACGAGCTTCACGTGGGGGTGCCCGCCCAGATCCTCCACCAGGACGTTCTCGGGTTTGATGTCGAAATGGATGATGCCCTGCGAATGGATGCACTCCAGCGCGGAGAGGATCTGGACCAGGATTTCTTCGAAATAGGCGACGGGTTTTCCGGCGATGGCCTCGAGCAGCGGCTTGCCGGGGCAGAACTCGGTGCTGAGGAAATACTGCTCGTTTTCCGGGGAGAAACCGAAGTCGAAGACCCGGGCCAGGTGGACCTGCTTCAGCTCGGCCAAGATCTCGAACTCCCGCTTGAAGACGTCGATGTTGTTTTGGTCGCAATGCTTGAGGTGCAGAAACTTGACCGCGACCTTTTCCCCGCGACGGGGATCGTCGGCCAGCCAAACCTCGCCGAAGCCGCCCTCCCCCAGCTTTTTGAGGAACTCGAATTTCCCGGCCTCGGAATTCCAGTGCCCGGAAGCGCCCACAAAAACCCCCAACCTCCTCCTTCCCAAACAAATCTATAATAACCCACGGCCGGGGGCGATTGCACCATCATTTCTTCGCCATGATCTCCTGGACAGCGCAGGCCCCAGTTCCTATCATGGAGACTCACAGACAAGGGGAGCCGGGTCGTGGGGGGACTATTCAAAAACAGCAAGATTTCCTTCTTGCTTTTCAAGTTCTTCCTGGAATTCGCCTTTTCCGCGGGCTTCTTCGCGGCGACTTCCCTGTTCATCACGCGGGTGGGGACCTTTTCCCTCTTCTATATCTATTTCGCCTCCTCGATCATCGCCCTTGGATTGTCTTATCTTTTCTCGAAGATCATCGACCGCTACTCACGCAAGGTCATCTTCTACGGCTCTTTCTTCACCTTGGGCGTCCTGGTGCTGATCGGCTGGACCCTGATTCAACTCTTTCCGGAGTGGAAGGCGCTTTACTTTGCGGTGCGCATCTATTCCTACGCCGTCCTGGTCCTGACCGGGCTGGAGTTCTGGGTCCTCGCCAGCCTCACCTTCACCCACGCCGACTCGAAGAAGGTCAATTCACAGCTGGTGGTGGCCACCATCCTGGGCGAGATGGCCGGGGGCCTCTTCACCGGCTTCGCCTCCCAATGGCTGGGAACCGAGTCGCTCCTGTTGCTCTGGGGCGCCTCGCTTTGCGTCATCCCCTTCCTCTTCGTGCGCTTCTCCTTTCCGCGCCCGGAGACCTCCGGCTTCTCGACCGGCATCGTCTGGGGCGAGGTCCAGGCGCCCGGCACCGGCTTCCGCTCGCGGTCCTTCTTCTCCAACCGCCTCATCCAGCTGATCTTCGTCTTCTGGATCGGCTATTCCTTCATCTGCTACGGCTCCGACTACGTCTTCAATTCCTTCGCCGCCGAGCGAATCCAAGGGGAGGACGCCTTGACCGCCTTCTTCGGCAAGGTCTCGGCGGCCGCCAGCCTCATCGTCCTCTGCTACCACTTGTTAATCGGCCCCAAAATCACCGAGCGGCTGGGCCCGACGCAGAATTTCATCCTCTTCGCCGCCTTGATGATCCTGCCGTGGATCCTTTTCATCATTCATCCGTCCCTGGTGACCATCGCGATCGTGGACGGCATCGTCTTTTATTTCTCCGACCACTTTGCGACCGGGATCCACTCCTCCATACTCACCGTCTTTCCGGAGCGAGTGAAGGGCAGGCTTCGCGTCCTCACCGAGGGCTTCGGCCGGCCGCTGGGCACCGTCCTGCTCTTCGCCGTCGCGGCGCTTTTCGCCTTCCAGGTCAGCATCTCGCAGATGCAGTACTGGATGCTGGCCGCCGCGGCGCTGTTCTTCCTGTTTCCATTCCTGTTCCGCAAACCCTACGGACGACACCTGCTCAACTGCCTGCATTCCCGCGATTCCAGCCTGGTGCTGAATTCGGTGCAGGCCCTCTGTGAAAGCCCGCAGACCGAGGCAATCGCGCCCCTGGCCTCCATCCTCCACGACTCCAAGAGCACCGAGCTGCGCCGCTCCGCGGTGACGGCGCTGGAGCACATCCGCAACCCCGAGGCGATGAAGACGGTGCTGCCGATCCTCGCCGATCCCAAGAACTCCCTGCACTCCGCCGCCATCGACGGCCTGCGGAACTCGCCGGAGTTCCAGGGCATCTACACCTTGATCGGCCTCCTAAAGAAGGATCAGGAAAAGGATCCCGTCTTGATGGCCAAATCCTTCCGCGTGCTGAAGGACCTGCTGGGCAAGGAGGTGATCGTCTTCTTCCTGGGCTATCTCTACGACCCCAACCCGCAGGTGCAGGCGGCGGCGCTCAAGGCCCTCGCCGGCTTCCGGGATCGACGCCTGATCCCGATCTTCCTCCCCTTTTTGGAGCACGCCGATCCCCGCGTGCGCGGGGCGGCCTGCATCGCGCTCCACCCCTTCGCCCGGACCCGGGAGGGGGCTCGGGACAAGGCCCTGACCGAGATCGAGCGGCTGGCGAGCTCCCGCGACACCACCGAGCGCCTGGCCGGCCTCGAGGCCATCGGCGCGACTCGGCTTTACGCCTACGAAAACCTGCTGGAAAACGCGCTGCGCGACTCCGACAAGACCCTGATCTGGGAGGCCGCCTCGGCCCTCGCCCATTTGAAAGACGCGGATTTCCTTCAACCCTATCTCCTGCTTCTGCTCGACGAAGATGAAGGCTTCGCCGTGGCGGCCGGGAAGCGGGTCGCCGAGTTTCCCCGCTGGAGCCGCCGGAAGCTGTTCGATAAAATTGAGGAGCTTCAGGACGCGCAACGCGCTAAGATCCAGATACGACTGCGAAAGACCCATCAGGATTTTTCGCATGATTGGTGAAAGGGCGAATTCGTTTGTTGTCTCGACTCCCGTTCCGGGCCCTTCTCTCGACCCTCCGCCGCGCGCGCGGCCGCGGCATGCTGCTGCTTTTTCTGGCGCTGGCGCCCCTCCCCCTGACCGCGGGGGAAAATGCGCCCCACAACGCCAAAACCCAGCCGAGCGGGCCGCCGCTGCTCCCGGACCCCGGATTCATCGAGAACCTGCCGCCGCCTTCCAAACGATGGTCGGCGCGCCTGCGCTCGGATTTCTATTCCCAGTACGTCTGGAACGGGGTGCTCTACAGCGGAGGTCCGGTGTGGCAGCCCTCGGCGACCCTGGAGATCTACGACGTCGGCATGACCGTTTGGGGCAACTTCGTGTTGGGCGACGAGCCGAACCAGGGCGAGTTCAACGAGGTGGACCTGACGCTCTACTACCAGAGGGACATCGGCAAATGGAGCCTTCAGGCCTCGCTCATCGCCGCACTCTACCTCAACGACGACCCGGCCTCGCGCAACCGCGGGCCGAACTCGCTGCAGGGCTACTTCCAGGTCAGCCGCGCGCTGGGCCCGGTGAAGGTGTTCAGCGACCTAACCGTCGGCTTCTTGGAGCCCGCCGGGACGATCCTCTGGGACTTCGGCGTGTCCTACCGGCGCAATCTCCCGCTGAAATTCCGGATGGAGACCTCGCTGCTCTTCGCGGTCGGGGACGCCCGCTTCAACAAGGCCTACTTCGCCGACGTCGGGACCCAGGCCAACCTGCTGGTCTATTCGCTGGCCTTTCCCTGGGCGCCGCTCAAGGGCTTCAGCTTCATCCCCAGCCTGTGCTTCTCAAATCTCCTGGCGCCCTCGCTGCGGCGCGCCTCGCCCGAGCCCACGGTGCTATGGGGCGGACTTTCCGTCGTCTACGATATTTGAGGAATTTAGATGATCGCGTGCCGGATCTTCGCCGAGACCCATTCGCTGACGCCCACCAAGGAGAAGATCGCGAGCAGGATCAGGAACGAGGCGGCGAACCCCTCCTGGCCGAGGCCCGCGAAACCTATGGCCGAAATGCCGAAAATGAGGGTCGGGATATACAGCGGCAGCACCAGCAGCGCGAGCAGGAGGCCCCCGCGGCGGGCTTTCAGCGTCAACGCCGCGCCGACGCTGCCGAGGAAGCTGATGGCCGGCGTTCCGGCCAGCATGGTCGCGACCAGCGCCGGCGTGAGCACAATGTCGAGATTGAGCATCAGCCCCAGCACCGGCGCCGCCAGGGCGAGCGGGATGCCGGTCGAGATCCAGTGCGCGAGCGCCTTGGCGGCGACCGCCAGCTCGAGGGGGAGCGGCGCGGTGGCCATCACCTCGAGCGAGCCGTCCTCGTGGTCGGCCTCGAACATGCGCGGCAAGGAAAGAAGTGCTGCCAGGAGAAGTGCGACCCACAGCACGCCCGGCGCGATGCGCGAGAGGAGCTTCAGGTCCGGCCCCAGGCCGAGCGGCAGCAGCGTCACGACCACGAGGTAGAAGCCGAGGGCGGTCCCGAGTGCGGCCCCCTCCCGCACGGCCAGGGTGAGGTCGCGCGCGAGGAGCGCCATGAAGCTCTTCATCATGC